>JAPKYM010000009.1 GCA_026394315.1 Candidatus Bathyarchaeota archaeon
TGTAGAAGTAGATGATGTTTGAGGATTCAGTCTCCATCTGCAGCGAAGCAGTGATACCATAGCTGAGTATGCTCGCCATCGGGTGGGTCTTGATGGGGTTGGCGACTCTGTGGACGTGGACGCCTGAAACGTCTTCATACCCTTGTTTCAAATCATCTAGGACTACTAGTTCGACCTCATGTCCTCGTCTGACAAGTTCATGAGCCAGTGTGCTTACGTGATCGGCGACGTTTCCAAGGCGTTTGGGCGGATATTCCCAGCTAAGCTGTAGAACACGCATTGATGAACCACGATGGCAGATGGGTTTGCGTGGTCAGAAGCTGGTTCCGCTTTGAGTCAGTCTTTCGATGCGGGCATCTATCAGTCTTAATACGCGTGTTCTGAGTACTTCACCGTAGAGATTCGATGTTTTTAAGCGGTCAAACTCTTGGGATAGCTCTGCATCGCCCAGAACATCGCTGAGCCATTTGGCTATGTCGCCTCTTTTGACGTGAAATTCCAGCGATCTCGGGTCGACTCTCTTTGCTTTTTCTTTGAAGTCCGAAAGACTGCAAGCCGACATCTTCGTGAACTTGTCCGGTCCGACTCCGGTGTAGAAGTGGAAGCATTTGTCATTGGGCACTGTGAAGTAAACCTTTTTTGCGGTTTGGGGCAACGCTCCTATGGCTATGAGTCCGAGAGGAGTCAACTCGTAGACGGTGGGGTTTTCTTGTGTTCTGTTCAGAAGCGTTTTTTGTTCCAACGATTTCAGGTAAACGGACAGGTCTTGAGGAGTGTAGGGGTCTTCGAGTTCTCGAGCAAGGGTGTCAGGCGTTGCTTTTCCTAAGACTTTGATTTTTCTTAAGACGGTGATCTCGTCTTGTGAGAATTCAGGCACAGATATCACCTCTCAGCTTCTGATAGAAGACATTTAGCATAATAACTTTATCTCTGGACACACAAGTGAGTCTGGGTGACAATAGAGTGGGAAAGCAACCTCTGTATTTTGCTTTGGCATTGCACATGCATCAGCCTCTTTACAATTTGAACGGCCCAGCGTACGAGTCGGATGTAGCTCGAGACGTCTTCGGCCAGACGCTTCATCCTTACACGTATCCGGCAGAAATCCTCAGGAAAGAGGAGGCTGCTAGGGTTAGTCTGAACTTCACGGGCAGCTTGATCGAACAGATGAACGAGTTGGCAAGCGTTGGTTTCGATTCCCGGCTGAATGGCTTATGGGACAGGTACAAGGAGGCGAACGCGCTCGGAAGAGCAGACTTCACCGGCTGCGGCTACTACCATCCCATATTTCCCCTCATACCTGAGGAAGACCAGCTGAAACAGATCGAAGAACATCTGAGTCTGTATGAGCGAACTTTCGGAAGAAGACCTGAGGGATTCTGGCTTCCAGAGCTTGCGTTCAGCCCCAAAGTGATTCCGGCCCTAGTGAAGAATGGCATAAAATGGACGATAATCGACGGCCCCCACATAGTCAACGTCAACAAGGACAAGAACGTATTCCAGCTCTTATACAAACCGCATTTCGCAGAATACGATGGACACCGCATAATCGTGGTTCCGCGAGACAGGATGATCAGCAACGCTCAGCAGAGCGGCTACAACCCTGTATGGCTCAAACACGAAGTTGAAAGAGAGATCGAACCGAACAACGATGGGGAATTCCTGTTGACCGTGGCCACTGACGGTGAGAACGGGTGGTTCCGCCACTCCGGAGAGAACGCGGGCTTCTGGGGATGGTTCTTCGAACCATTGCTCTATCTTCTGAAGAGAGACCCTGATTTCCAGTTCATTAGACTCACGACCATAAGTGAGTATCTTGCTGAACACCCGCCTAAAGACACGGTGGCCGTCGAGGATGGGAGCTGGAACGTCCCGGACACGTTTGATGACGGCAGGTTTCTGAAGTGGACTGGCGGTGACGAAAGGCAGAGGACTTGGACACGCGTTCTAGAAGCCAGCAAGGCAATCCGACAGGTCGAAGAAAAGATAGCGGCTGCAAAGGTGGACTG
>JAPKYM010000215.1 GCA_026394315.1 Candidatus Bathyarchaeota archaeon
TTCCTGACGGAGGAGCTGAACACTTCGCAAAGTGTGTGAGAGAGATCAAAAAGAGATCACCTGCCTCCAAGGTTGAAGTCCTGATACCGGACTTCCACAGTGACCTCGAATCCCTAAGGATGGTCGTAGACTCCAAGCCCGACATAATTGGACATAATATTGAAACGGTAAAGAGGTTACAGAGTGCACTGAGAGATGCGAAGGCAAGTTATGAAACCTCACTCAAGGTTCTTGAAATCATCAAGATGCTTGCACAGACTGTTTATACCAAGTCATCCTTGATGGTGGGTGTCGGTGAGTTCGAAAACGAAGTTCTCGAAACTCTGAAGGATCTCAGGTCTGTGAAAGTCGACATCGTGACGATCGGTCAATATCTTCAGCCGAGCAAACGTCATTTTCCTGTAGCAGAATACCTCAGACCTGAGGTATTCGATCGTTACAGGAATGCGGCTGAGAGATTAGGTTTCAAATATGTGTTCTCAGGGCCTCTTGTTAGAAGCTCGTACCACGCGGATAAGGCATCTGGGTGATGGCAGTGGGTTACCTGGGGGCAGGTTCATAAGTAGGTCCTGTTACTTTAAGTAACAAAAAGTGACCGGATCCAGTCTCACATCGTGAGACAACCCGGAAGCGGCAAAATACATGAATACTATTTCAAAATATGTTGAAGCTCTCGATAAGAGCAAGGACTTCAGCGACATCTTTACACTGGTCAAGAGGGCCGTCAAAGAGACCATTGCTGAAGCGCGAGTGGGACTTATGCTCGTCCTCGCAGACCTCCCAAACCAAGTTGGCGCGTTTCATGAAGTTGGCTCAAACGCAATAGTCTTGAATAGAAAACTACTGAATGCCGTTATAAAGTCAGGCAACTCTTTTCGAGAGATAAACTCATACATATTCTCAATACTGCTTCATGAATATCTGCACTCGCTCGGGCACTTGGATGAACGTGAAGTCAGAGAACTCTCCTTTCAAGTCTCCGAGAGAACCTTAGGAGAGAAACATCCAGCTACTGAGTTCGTCGTTAAGGGCTTTGGCGAGAAGAGAATAGAACGATTCCTTGACAGGAGTAGACCGGATCTGCCCCAGATAATCCCGGACTTGGAGAGAACAGCTCAAGCATACGTTCAATAGAGGAACAATTAGCGGGGTGGTCCGAGCACGCTCAGAGACTCACCACTTCTACTTCCAGGAAGATGCTCAGAGATTCCGGCGACTATTGCGGGCATTCGATGTTCTTCAAACTCGGGCATAGGTTCCCATGCCATCAGTCTTCAGGATGCCAATAACTTTGAAGACATCTTCGAAGTGGTTAGAAGCTCAGTAAAGGAGTCTCTAGGGTTAGAGCGGTCTGGGCTGGAATTGTATCTGAGGGATCTGCCCCTCGAAATAGGGGCCTTTCACAAGATAGGTACAAACATTGTTGTAGTGAACAAGACGCTAATCAATCGAGCTGTCGCCGCCCGAGTCAGCCTTACTGAAATCAAATCCTTCGTATACAGTATTCTTCTTCACGAATACCTTCATTCTCTTAGGATATATGATGAGCTTCAAGTAAGAAGACTAACCTGCCAAATCTCAAAGAAGGCTTTTGGGGAAAGGCATCCGGCTTCGATCCTGGCCAAGAGAAGTCCGTGGGCTATCCTGGATTGGGGATCAAGCTTGCCAGGAGGCAACTGGTCATGATGTTCGAAGAATTAGGAATCTCAATGGCCTGCCGCTGATGGTAAGATTGGCGCAGGTTCAACGTGGGGTATAGTTTCCTAGACCTAGCTATTGAGCTTACTGTACAACAAACAATATGTTAGATCCCGCAGTCCAATACACCTATTGAGGTGGAGCAATGGAAAGAAGACTCCTACCGGCAGTAGTTTTGGTGCTGACCGTCTACCTAGCGGTGTGCCTTCCAACATTCGCCGTCGCATACACACCCCCACTAGGCTACAGCGGAAAACCCATAAAGTACGGAGGATGGCTGGTCGGTCAAGTCCTCATGGAGATCAGCCATATCGTACAAAAGATCTCTTGGGCCAAGATAACCGTCACCACTGCTGATGGCACCTTCACAAAGACTGCGACTACCAATGGGTATGGCTACTACAGAGTCTATTTGCCCCCCGGAGAATACAAGGTCACCGTAAGCTATGCTAGGTACAGCCAGACCTATGACGTCACAATAAGAGTGGACCAAGAATATCGTTTTCTGAACGTCTACTTAGAAAGACCTGACATGCCGGAGTTTCAAGACAGATTGGCGCATAAGTAAGAGCGCCCCCTCTTCTTTTTTGTACTTATTACCGAGGAACCTCTTCGGATACAATCAATGCTAGCGCGCGCTTTCCATTAAGACGGTTCAAGCAAACGCCGGGCTAATATTGTAGGTTAGGGCTTGAACGGGTAAGATTTGGCAAACCCTTCCCTGCAACTCACAACAATATTGAACTGAAGACCGTACAGCTGCTGTTGATCGATATCCAGTTTCTTCGATACACTCAACGAATCCTGAGGCTTGAGCAAGTCGAGGACCTTAATGGGGATCTTACCCTTTGGGTAGAGTAAATTGACTTCGACACTATGCGCATCTGCCGTGCCCGTGTTCTTAACGGACATACTTAAGGTTCCTTGATCTAGTTTCACATCTGTAATATCAAGTTCAACTCTGGTAGTGGACCTGAGAACAAGAGGGATTGTTACAAGAATCACCATCGCAACAGCCGCAATAGTCGCCACTGTCAGTTTGAAATGGCGCCTCTTTCTTGAAGGCGTCTTTGATGGTGCTAGTCTAAGCTCGAGTCCTTGCCTTAGGACTCCGTATTCCTCAGGACTCATCAAGCCCTTAGCATAAGCGACATCAAGTCGGTGTATGAGGTCAGCGAGTCTATCTTGGCTATTAACATTGGACAATCTTACTGGCTCCAGCTACCTAATTTTACTCTGTTGAAGCTAATACGGTTTGTGAATCAAGTCTCAGAAGAATGGCTTCGTATTTATGCGCTCAGTCTATTGTGTAAATGGGACTCGGCAGTCTTCCAAGTTCAACTCCCAGTCCAGGCCTATCCAAGGGTACTCTGGAACCATGTATGAAGAGTGTTTTTGAGTCCTCAATGATTACGTCGTTCCTTAGCTCCAAATCTGTGTCCAGGTCGGTGCATGAGATATGATCTACCCCGGTAGCGAAGTTAGTTCCGCAGGCTATGCTTGTTCCTCCCTCCATCATGCAGCCGACCATGACCTCAATATTGCTCATGGAGGCTAATCTTACAGCTTCCAATCCTCTGGTTATGCCGCCAACCTTCTGCAGTTTTAGATTGATGCCGTTGGCAGCTTTGTCCTCAACTATCCTCTTGATGTCGTCAAGCGTTGCTGCGGACTCATCTGCGAAGGTCGGAATTCGTGAGTTGTCGGTGACCTTTTTCAGCTTTCGGAGATCTCTTTTCGGACAAGGCTCTTCCACCAGTGCTACTTGTGAGCTGAGTCTATCGTGGATACGGTTGAAGAGGTCAATTGCCATGTCGGGATTTGGGTAGGCTTGATTTGCATCCAGCGTTATCAGACCGGTGTGGACCTTAGCAACTGACAGCACTCTATGGAGATCCGGCTCTGGATCTCCTGAGAGCTTCAATTTTATTCTGCTAAGACCATGCTCAGAGTATCGAGCAAGCAAATCTCTAGTCCTATCTGTGATGTCTTCTGTTGCTCCAAGGTATATTGTGACGGTGTTCGGGGAAAGCTTCGGCTCACTTGAACCGAGGAGCCTGTAGATTGGTTTCCCAAGCATCTTACCAGCTATGTCATAGCAGGAAGATTCCAGAGCGGCCATTCCTGTTGAACTGAAGAATCCCAGATCCCCCGAGACCTTGTCAAGAATTGGTCGAATTTCCTCCTGGCTCGAAAGTTTTTCCCCAATCAGTCTCTTCGCAGCAGAGTACAGAAACCGTAGTGAATCACCCAGGCTGTCACCAGTTATGGGTTTGAATGGGGCCGCCTCGCCGTACCCTGATAAGCCATCGTCAGTATCGACTATTGTTAGGAGATTGTTCACTCGGGTCCAAGTCTTATATGATATGCTGGCTGGTTGAGTGAAGTCAAGGTTCACCTCATATATTCTGATTCTGCAAATTCTCAAGGTTGAACCTCAACACGATGGGTCTAAACTAATATCTATTAATCATATGTTCTTGTAAGGATGATGTCCATGAATGATCATTTTCTGGATAGGTACACAAACACTGGAACAGGCATCTCGGACACAGATGTCAAGACGCTCAGATCAATGACTAGGCGTTTCAACCTTCACACAAAGGAGTTTCATCAGTATTGGGGTGAGACTCAGGAATTACTTCAGAGAGTTTTTCAGACTAGGAACAGACTGGTGGGGGTCACAGGATCCATAAGGATCGCCTTCGATGTAATAATGGGCAATTTGGTTGAGCCTGGAGACAAGGTTCTCACCCTGACAAATGGGTATTGGGGAGACCATTTCCCGAGAGTTGTGAAGTCTTACCGAGGGGAGCCAATAGTCTACGAGCAAGATCCCCGACTCCCAATTGATCCGGAAAAGGTCAAAGCGCTTCTGGAAGAGCACTCGGATATTAAGGCTGTGGCGGTTGTTCATGTGGAGACCGACACAGGCATAGCCAATCATATTTCGGAGATTGGCAAGATTGTAAAGAAGAACTCTGATGCGCTCTACGTTGTTGACTGTGCAACCTCACTGGGCGGAATGGAGGTCAAGGTTGATGATTGGGGAATTGACTTCTGTTTCTCAGGTTCGCACAAATGCCTGACAGCACCAGTGGGCTTGGCATTCGTAACTGTAAGTGGGAAAGGTTGGAAAGCCATCGAGGATCGAAAAACTCCGATCTTTGGTTCTTATCATGATCTGGCTCCTTGGAAGGAGCAGCTGAAGATGGAATGTGAACCGCCTATGCCTACACTGGTGATTCACGCTGTAAGGTCGACTTTGGAGTGGATGCTGGCCAAAGGTCTTGATCGTGTATTCCAAATGCACGAAGTAGCTGCCGGAGCCTTAAGGTCTGGACTTATGGGAATGGGTCTGGAGATCTTTCCTGACTGCAGTAAATGCGACGGCTGCACTTCATCGAACAAGTTCTGCAGCAGTGTTGTGACGACCTTCAAATATCCTCCAAAGGTCAAAGCAGAAGAAGTAGAGAAGATCATGGGCGAAAAATACAATCTGTCTCTGCTGGCCTCACCTTATAGGCCCGAATGCTTCCAGCTCGGCACAATAAACGAACTACAGCTATCGCCTGATTATGTCCTAAAACTAGTGGCCACGTTAGGCTTGACTATGGAAGAGCTTGGCTTGGACATCAGGCTTGAGAATGGGATAAGAAAGGCATACGAAACCATTTGTAAATGAAATGTTATCCCTGAATATTGATCCGATTGGCGGGTTTCAGTCACGCGCGCGCGTTGCTAACTGCCCAGTATCGCTTTGAGATCTTGATCAGGCGTAGTTATTGGCATAATATTGAAGTTCTTCACTAAGTAGTCCAGAACGTTTGGTGTAAGGAATGCTGGGAGGCTTGGGCCGATACGAATATTCCTGATGCCCAGACTGAGCAGTGTTAGAAGTATTGATACTGCTTTCTGTTCATACCAGCTTAATATCAAGCTAAGAGGAAGGTCATTTACTCCAACATTGAATGCTTGGGACAGGCCTTGTGCTATCTGTATAGCTGAGTAGGCGTCATTACATTGTCCAACATCCATGAGTCTAGGAATTCCTTCAATATCTCCAAGTTGCTTGTCAAAGAACTTGAATTTGCCGCAGGCTAGAGTCAGTACGACTGAGTCTTTAGGTACCTTCTCAACGAACTCAGTGTAATAGTTTCGCGCTGGTTTGGATCCGTCGCAGCCACCCACAAGGAAGAAGTGTTTTATTTTTCCAGCCTTAACGAGCTCGATGACTTTGCCGCTGACTCCCATCACTGTGCTGTGTCCGAAGCCTACCGTGACATGGCCCTTGTCTGTGTCAGAGGCAAAACCCTGCATTTCCAAAGCCTTTCTTATAACCGGTGTGAAGTCCTTTTTCTCAATGTGGGAAACTCCAGACCAGCCTACCATGCCAGTGGTGAAGATGTTGCCTTTGTACGAGTCTTGCGGCTGTTGAATGCAGTTAGTCGTCATGACAATAGCTCCTGGGAATTCCGCGAACTCTCGTCTCTGGTTTTGCCATGCTGTGCCATAATGACCGTAGAAATGTGGGTATTTCTTTAAGCCTGGATAACCGTGAGCCGGAAGCATCTCACCGTGAGTGTAGACGCATATTCCTTTTCCTTGGGTTTGTTTCAGGATCAGTTCCAAATCTGCAAGATCGTGTCCTGATACAAGAATTGCCTTTCCTTTCTTTGTACCAAGCGGGACTTTTGTAGGAATGGGGTCGCCGTAGGTACCTGTGTGTGCTGCATCTAAGAGCTCCATCGCACGAAGGTTAATCTGCCCTGCTTTCATTACTGAGCCAACCATTTCCTCAAGTGTCGCTTTCTGGTTCAGTGTAGCGACCAAGCCCTCTTGGATAAATTGGTAGATTGTGTCGTCTTCTTTGCCGAGGATGGCTGCGTGGTCTGCGTAGGCAGCAATGCCTTTGATTCCGTAGATCAGGGTCGAAATTAATGAGTTGACGTCAGGGTTAAGGTTTGGGTCTATCCAGATTCCGCTCTTCTCGCCTTGTTTGATCAAACCTTCAATTGTATTCTCGGGAGTGAAGGTGGCTGGGCCTTCGGAGATATCCGCCTTGCCTCCAGCCGCCCTAATCTTTTTTCTGAGTGTTTCCCTATGCCGGACTGTATCCTCAATAAGCGATTTAATCCTCTGTGGGTCAAAATTTACATTGGTTAGGGTTGCGAACATCGCTTTGGAGACGAATCTGTTGATATCGGCGTCGTTGACCTTGACTTTTCTCCCTTCAAGAGCGTAAAGGGACAAGCCCTTCACCGCATAAACTAACAGGTCTTGGAGAGCTGAGACTTCTGGAGATTTGCCGCAGACTCCATATTTTGTGCAACCTTTACCTTCGGCTGTTTGTTCACATTGATAACAAAACATATTCAATTACTCCATTTGCACATGAGTGTAAATTAATTCGAGTTGGCGCATTTCCTCCTCGCTGGACAGAACTTCTCTGCGTGGTTCTCGACAGTCTTGAATATCTTCTCCATAGTATCTGAGTTTAGACTGTAGATCTTCTCCTTGCCCCTTCTCTCCGAGTGGACAAGGGCGCAGCGTTCAAGTGGCTTCAGATTGTGGCTTATCATGCTCTGTTCTTGACCTAAAAGACCGACTAGGGTAGTGACATTCATCGGTCTTGATCTGAGTTTCTCCATTATCGCTAATCTGGTTGGACTGGCAAGTGTTGAGAAGAATCCGTAGCAGGTATAGGCCAGGCCCCTCTTCATATCTTACAACTCATATGAATAATTATTCATATGAATGATGAAGATCTCGTGTATATTACCCTATCTCTTTGCTGTATGTAAGCCAAAATCAATTGGTGGGGTCGGTGGGATTTGAACCCACGACCTCGCGGGTTCCTGAAGCCTTTAAAGCTTTCCCAAGCCGCGTAGCGTAGACCAGACTAGCCCACGACCCCGACGCCGGTTAACCTTCGTTTTGCCGATTAGGTCGAACCAACGTTTCGTACATCGTGAGCGACTCATAGAAAAAAGTACCGATTGTGAGTGATGCACGCCCTAGGTCTACCCAGGAAACCTACTTATAGAACCGTTCTGAATTGAATTTTGATTTGGCATGTCTAGCGCGCGCGTAGGCTGAAGCAAATGGCAGAGAAACCACACTCAAGACGCAATTTCTTGAAGTATGCTGGTGCCGCTGTAATAGCAGGTGCAGCAGCATCTGCCGGATACTATGGAATGACAAAATACGAGCCTTCGACTCAACCACGCCCTACCGTAACGACACCCACTTCAACATCAGGCGGAAAGAAGTCAAAGGTCAAAATAGGTGGAAGCAAGCCTTTCACAGGCCCTGACGCTATTGTTGGACAGAGTGAGGGAAACGGCAACAAGCTCTGGGCAAAGCATGTTAACGAAGCAGGCGGCATCAAAGTGGGAGACGGCAACACATACGAAGTCGAACTAGTACTTTACAATGATGAGGAGAAGCCTGAGAATGTGGGAAGGCTCTATGAGAAACTGATCAACGATGACAAGGTGGACTTTCTCTTCGGCCCAGCCTATGGTCCTCTAGGAATGGCCACAGTACCGATCGTTGAGAGATACAAGAAGTTCGAGATTTACGGCACATCCACCTTCAACCCTAAAGACTTCAGGGACTGGAAGTACGTCGTACATGTGATCACTAACGGCTCAAATTACTTGGCCTCAATTCTGGATATGATATGGGAGAGAATCGTACCCATAGACCCTGAGGCTAAGAATATCGCGATCACCCATGGTGACGATGCCTTTCGTGGAACAGCAGGAAGCTATGGCTATCAATACGCGAAACAGAAAGGATTCAATGTCATCTTCTACGAATCCTATAGCAGTAGCGCAACAGACCTCTCACCACTACTTACGAAGGTGAAGTCAGCCAACCCAACAATATACATCAATGTCGCAGTCTTCACCGATACGATGCTGATTGTAAAACAGATGAAAGATCTGAATTTTATGCCTAAGCTTTGCATGGCAGGAGGTGCAGCCATACTCAACAAGTTCCATGAGCTGCTTGGAAAGCAAGCTGAGGGTTTCATCAGCTACAGCCAATGGGAAAAGGATGTCGTTTACCAGCCTGAGTTTGGACCGACAAACGACCAATTCATAAAAGCATACGAAAATGAATTCCGCGACAGCCCGGACTACCAGTCAGCGACAGGATACCAACAGGGCCTCGTACTGCAAAGATGTATGGAACTATGCAAGGATCCGTTGAATTCTGATGAGATCAGAAAGGTAGCGGGCGAGATGGAGATGACAACCTTCTTCGGGAAACACAAAGTGGATCCAGTTACAGGATGGCAGACCGGCCATACAATGTGTGTGATTCAGTGGCAGAAGGATGAGAAAGTAATCATATGGCCTATGGGTGACCGTACCAAACCAGTATTATATCCTGTCAAGAAATGGTCTGAGAGATAGATATCTGTCGCCAATGGTGTGCCTAACGATTCTTTGGCAACAGCTCGCCCCGCTCAGAGCTATTGAGAAAGTCTCCAATAGTTGACCTTATTCGTGGTATAGGCGCTTGCGCGCTATGTAAAACATCTTCGCGAGTTCTCCACTATCGATTCTCAGTCTGGCGGCCACTTTTTCAAGAGAATCAGTATCTTCTGGGACAGGCCTCATCTCGCTATTGAGCTTGGGAGTATCTCTTGATGATATTGCCAATATTATCCGCTCCTGTATGGTCTGAAGGGTATTTATCAGTGAAGCAACAGTGGCACCGGCTTCGGATTCCTTGCTATTGGATTCAATTCCAATATCAAAGGGCTCAATGCGAAAGCGAACCTGTACCTTCACCTCTTTGTCAGCAGGTGAAGCTTCGGTCAAATTAACATCCCAACGACTGTTTACTGAATGCAGATTTAATGGTTTGCTATCGGAAGCGCGCGAGAAATTCGAAAAAAAGATGCATTCAAGCGCACGACAAAGAACGAGCATGGCCAATAGAATGGTGAAAGAGTTATTGATGACGAAGATCAAGCTTCTTACGATGGCGACGACCGATGAAGTCCCAAGTGCAATTGAAAAAGATCGCCTCAAACATTGAAAATATGAGGATTCGAGGTGCTGGGAAGATAGCGCGGTATGCAGTTCTTGCTTTGCAGACTGTTGCTGAAGAATCGAAAGCGAAAGAGGAAGAGGCTTTCATACAAGATCTGAGGGCTGCCTCGAAAAGGCTTCTTTCCACAAGACCAACTGCTGTCTCATTGGCAAACAGCATACGTTACCTGATGCACAGGGTCAACAAGGCAAGACAAGAGGGCGCCAGTTTGGAGGAACTTAGATCAGTGGCTGTGACTTCTGCAAAAGACTTCATCAGAGAGTCTGGCCAAGCAGTTGAGAGGATTGGCGAAATTGGTTCCAGAAGAATACAAAGCGGAGATGTATTGATGACTCACTGCCAAAGCAATGCTGCAGCGGCGGTTATGAGGAGGGCTTGGAAAGACGGGAAGAAGTTCTCAGTCTTTGTCACTGAAACCAGGCCTAGATTTCAAGGTCGAAAGACCGCAGCCCTACTTGCAAATGATGGAATTCCTGTGACCATTATAGTTGATGGAGCAGCACGATACTTTATGAACGAAGTCGACAAAGTTATTGTTGGCGCAGATGCAATAACGGCTAACGGAGCTCTTGTTAATAAGATAGGTACGGCTACAATAGCATCCTTAGCCCACGAAGCCCGGACCCAATTCATTGTAGCCTCAGAGACCTACAAGTTCAGTCCAGAAACTGCAATAGGGAACCTGGTTACAATAGAGGAGCGCAATGCAGCTGAAGTCGTCCCCAATTCTTTTCTGAAGAGCTATCCAAAGATCTCTGTGAGAAATCCCGCTTTCGATGTTACCCCGCCAGAATACATAGATCTAATTGTCACCGAGAGGGGCATCATTCCACCTCAAGGTGCTATCATGATCATCCATGAACTCTTCGGAACGATTCAACCAAGCGAACTCTCCGAATACCAAACATACAATGCTACCAAAGAGTAATCTGTGCCGCTTAGCGGAAGAAGTAATTGAAAATTCAAAGGCATAGTTGCGTGAAAGGGACTATCGAATGAAACTAAAAGCAAGAATACTCCACCTTGATGCAGGTGGCAAATGGATCGTAGTTCTCAACACTGATGATGCTGAAGAGCTTGGCGTCCGCAGTCTCGGAAGAATAAAGATCAAGAAGAACAAACAAGAATCTACCGCAATAGTGAACACCACTTCTCGCATGGTTCCTAAGGGCTACGTAGGAATATACGATGAGGTCCAGTCATGTCTACGACTTCAGGAGGAAGATGAAGTTGACGTCGAAATCTCAAGTCCACCAAATTCACTAAGCCACATCAAAACCAGGCTTAAGGGGCGAAAACTAACTCGGCCAGAGATTGATGAAATAATAAAAGACATTGTCAATGGCGAGCTCAGCGAAGTTGAGATAACCGCATTCGTGACCTCACTTCACTATTTCGCGCTCGATATCGACGAGGCCACAAGCCTGTCCTTAGCAATGGTTGAAACAGGTAAGAGCCTAAAACTAGACAAGAAGCTGATTGTTGACAAACACTCCATAGGAGGGGTGCCTGGTGACAAGACAACTCTAATCGTTGTTCCTATAGTCGCGGCCTGCGGACTGACCATTCCCAAGAGCTCCTCTAGGGCCATAACATCGGCAGCGGGAACTGCAGATAGGGCCGAAGTCTTCATGCCTGTGAATCTTGAGATATCAGAGATGAAGAGGGTTATACACAAGACTAATGGCTGCATAGTTTGGGGTGGGGCCCTTCAGCTTGCGCCCGCCGATGACATATTCGTTCAAGTTGAGTATCCACTCTCAATTGATCCTCTCCTTCTACCGTCGATAATCAGCAAGAAGAAAGCTGTCGGCTCAAAATATGTTGTCATCGACATGCCTACCGGAGCCGAGATGAAGGTCAAGACCATTAGCGAGGCTCAACTCCTAGCCCAGGACTTCATCGAATTGGGAAAAAGACTTGATATGACCATCGAATGTGCTGTGACTTACGCTGAACAGCCGATCGGTCACGCCATAGGTCCTGCTCTGGAGGCTAAGGAAGCCCTTGAGAACCTTATGAACCTGAAGCTTGATCGAGATCTCATCGACAAAGCAACAGACATTGCGGGTATGCTTCTGGAAATGACTGGAAGGTCGAACGGTCAAGCCCTCGCAATGGAGTCCCTAAGATCAGGAAAAGCAGAGAAGAAGCTTCGGGAAATAATCGGGGAGCAGGGCGGAGACCCAAAAATCAAGCCTGACGAAATACCAGTCGGCACCCACTCATTCGACTTAATAGCAGAGGACTCAGGCGTCGTCCTCTGGATACATAACTCAAGGCTGGTAGATACTGCAAGGCGTGCTGGGTCACCCAAAGACAGAGGGGCAGGAATCCTGCTTCACAAGAAAGTGGGAGAAAGAGTCAGCAGAGGAGAAAAGCTCTTCACAATGTACGCGGAAAAGGCTGGGAAGCTCGAGGATGCATGTTCCATGCTGAATGAAGAGAGCCCGGTAATTGTCGGTCATCAGATGGAGATGACTCTCAGTCACATCAAAGAAATGAAACTCCCAAGGGAACGCTTCGTTCTGGAAAGATAGGGCCCTTCAGCCTTTATTTCCAGAGCCTTAGTGCAGCATTCAGCTCTGCGTGTGACTTTGCGTACTCTTTCAAGGGGATATCCTCCATAGTGGCATCGAGTGCTTGCCTCATGGCTTTTGCACCAGAGACCGTTCCTTTAGGATGCCCGTGTATTCCTCCCCCTGCTTGGATAACAAAGTCGTTGCCGAATATTGACACCAGAGATGGTACAAGTCCAGGGTGAAGACCGCCGGAAGCTACTGGCAGCGTAGGCCTCAAACCGTACATCTCTCCCCTTAGTATCTCACAATTATCAAGAACCTCAATCTTTTTCTCAGCCATCTTTCCAACCACTGCGCCAACGTGCAGCTGGTCGAGTCCTAATAGCCGAGCTACTCTAGATATTACTCGCATAGAAATCCCATGCCTAGGGTTTCTAGTGAATGCTGCATGTCCAGCACGGTGAGCATGAATTACAAGACTAAGATCATGTTTCCGGAGGGTTTGGATTGCTGACCAGCCACATGTTAGTATGTCTACCATTACGTATTCCCCACCCTGTTCTTCCACAAAGGCAGCCCTCCTGAGCATCTCCTCAGTCTCAGCGGTCACGTTTATCATGTAGACTTTCTTTTCTCCAGTCTCATCTTCAGCTCTGTCTCTCATGTCCAATGTCTTTACAGCTCTATCTTCAAAGGGGTTGAATGTCTGGCTGCTCAGGTTCTCATCATCCTTGACTATGTCACAGCCTCCAGCCCATGCCTCGTAGGCAACTTCGGCATGATCTCGTGTTCCCAATCCCAACTTGGGTTTAATTATTGTTCCTAAAAGGGGCCTTTCACGAACATTCAGTATCTCTCTAATTCCCGATATTCCGTATTTCGGACCTTTGAAGGTCTTAGCAAGCCTCTGTGGAAAGTGAATGTCTTCAAGGCGCAGGTTCTTGAGTGCTTTCAGACCGAATACGTTCCCTGCCAAGCTGCTGAGTATGTTAGGCATATTTCCGGACTCGAATAGTTCAATCGGATATGCGATCTTGGCCAGACCTTTTTCTAAGTAGAACACCGTAGCATGGAGTTCTTCAACGTAGGATTTCATTGTGGAAAGCTCTGTCCAAGTTCCAATGGAACTCTCGGCAGCAACTCCTCCGGCAGCCTCCTTTATGGTGATGCCCAGAGGTTCAATTCGGAAAACGCATATAACCTCATCCTCTTTAGGGCTGTAGCCTATGTTAACAAAGTCAATGTATCGCAAAGGCGAAACCTCATCCCGTGCTGGTAACTACCCTCAGCAAGAGTTCTTCTCACATAATAGCTGCGTGGCTCATAGATAATGTTGACATAAGAACCAGTCACTAGAAGCTCAAACTGAAAGTTGGTGTCGTCTCCGAAGGTCAACTCGAGATGGTGGAGCCCCGGCTGGGCTTCGGTCCCAGGACTTACGGCTTACAAAGCCGTCGCTCTGACCAGGCTGAGCTACCGGGGCACTTTCACTACTTCATTTTGTCATGTACCTATTATATTCTGCCTTTCTCGGCGCTATCGCGCTTTTGGGTCTTTCGGAATCGTTATGTCAAACTTTTTTATGTGTCGGTGTATCATTCAGTCGTGCCGGGGTGGCTCAGCTGTGGTTAGATGCCCAGATGGGCAGGTTCAAGCGCTGGACTCATAAAGTTGTCTGAGTCTCTCTGGAGATATCCAGAGGCCGCGGGTTCGACTGCAACAAGCCGAAACTCCCGTCCCCGGCACTCTTGCTTGATCGTTGAAGATCTCAGTTCTACACATGATCGAGAACTTCTATGGAGCCATCCTTTTTTCCAACGTATACAAGGTCCGCAATCCCAGTAAATATCCCCACTTCTATCACTCCAGGTATCCCCTTGATCTTTTCTTCTAGTGACTCGGGATCCTCTATCGGACCAAATTCTACGTCGATTATCATGTTACCATTGTCCGTAATTGTCGGTCCAAGTTTTCCTTGGCCTTCCCTCAATGTGGACCGCCCCCCTAGCCTGCTGATTCTGCTGATAACTGAGCTAACACCGAAGGGTAGAACTTCTACAGGAACCGCTCTGCCTACGCCCAGCTTCTCAACCAACTTATTATCACTGATTATGATGGCTACTTTCTTAGAGTTCGAGTCGATGATCTTCTCTCTAGCTAAAGCTGCGCCGCCACCCTTAATCATGTTCAAAGTCCCCACCTCAACTTGATCTGCACCGTCCAACGCGAGATTTGGAAAACGATCCGGATCAATAGTGACAAGCTAGCTGATTTCTCAGCTACGAGCTGAGTCAAGTCAGAAGGCTCAAGAACCCACAAGAAAGCAGTCTTGCCAAGAGGATCATGTCGGACGGGGTCTCTATACATTTCTTAAGAAACCTTGGAAGAACCGGCCTAAGAAGCCTCGATTGGTACGCCGTGTCACCCCACATTTCTATGGCTTTTCTGATGTCGTCTTGAGACATTATCTGCAACAATCGGTCTAATTCAGAATCGCCAAGCCGGTCCAGTAACCTTCGCATGATGGCAGTCAGTTTCAATTCCTGACCGATTGTCTCTTTCCAATCAGCTTCATATTTTCCGAGCGCTCTTTTGCTCATATCATCGTTCTCCAGACATTCAATCGAGGTTCTTGCAGCGATCTCAGCAGCTTTAAGTCCAAAATATATCCCTCCCCCCGAAGTAGACTTGACTTGACCAGCAGAGTCCCCCACTACGATCATGTTGTCAGCATAGGAAGGGGTAACCGGGCCGCTCACTGGCTCAAGACCAACGTATGTCTTCAGAACTTCTCGGTTTTTGATCTTTCCAGAATCCTTCAATTGATTCAGGAAATTCCCAAGGTAATAGTGCAGAGGTCTGGTAGCTTTCCCATATCGAACGCATAGCCCGACTCTGGCCTTCTGCTCTCCAAATGGTACAACCCAAGCGAAGAAGCCCGGCGCGACTTCCGTTCCCAAATACAACTCCACGCAGTCTTGAGATTCAAGTTCGACATCTATCATCTCGTATTGGATTCCGACTAGAAATTCACTTTTACTTCTCAAACCAAGCTTTTCAGGCAAGATAGGTCGTGCGCCCTCAGCATCGATAACCAATCTCGATCTCAGTTCTGTCGTCTCACCCTTTCGTCTGGCTTTCAAAGTCAGGAGGCCGTTCGGGCCTCTGATTAGGTCTTGCACTCTGGTTAGTGTAAGAAGCTCAGAACCTGATGAGCAGGCCATTTCAGCCAATCGTAAATCAAAGAGCTCGCGATCAATGATGTAAGAGTCAACTTCTCTCTTACAGATCGATAGTCTGTTGCCTGTCGGAGAGTGAATGACCGCGCCCTTCACTGCGTTGAGTATCGTCTCCCTTGGTAGGTCGAAGTCTTGGAACGCGTGTGCAGTTAATTTGCCTGTGCAGTGGCAAGGTTTTCCAACTGTTTCATGTTCCTCGCAGAGTAAGGTCTTGAATCCTTTCTCCGCCACTTTGCGTGCAACTTCGCATCCTGCTGGACCCGCACCAACCACGACAAGATCATAGGTTGTTACTTCAGTCCTCTCCCTTCACTATCCTTTGAGAAACTGTAAGATGAGAATTATAGTCTTATCATGGAAACGTCGAGCTAATACGTGCTCACTGCAATTGATCTCCGCATGACAGATTAGAGCCTGGCTGTTGATGAGGATGAGACGTTGGAGCCCCGGACGGGCTTTGAACCCGTGACCTTTGACTCTTCAGAGTTTCTTACCAAGCCAACGCTTTCCAGTGCCTTCATGGGCATCTGACCAGGCTGAGCTACCGGGGCTCGACTAGATAGCTGCAAACTCACGGCTATATGAATTACTCAGGATGGCCCGCATTCGTTGGGGGCTTTCTTAAGGCCATTCTTGAGCTATACAACATGTTAGATATTATAATCCAAAGATGCTGAGTTACGACGAATTTTTCAGCGCTCTGTTCATTTTGGAAAGGTTTAAGTGTCCAACTTCAGGTTAGAGTATAAAATTGTAGTTCAATTCGGAGGAAAATAGAAGAATGGTTAAGCAATGTCCGAAATGTGGCGCTGCCAACAGAGACGACGCAACGTTCTGCTCAAGCTGTGGTACATCATTCATTGGTCCAGCTATGAAGCCAATTCCATCAGTGAAGGTAGTGAGACCTACTGCCCCATCAGTACCATACAGAGTTCCATCACCAGGTATGTGCTACTATCACCCGAATCTTCCGGCACAATACATCTGCAGTCGATGTGGAAGGGCAATCTGCAGAGACGACAACCGCCTCTATGGTGATCTGAGTTTATGTCCACAATGCTACGCAGGAATAGTCCCAATACCAGTTCCACAATATCAACCAGCCTACCCACAAGGGTATCCAACTGCTTATCCGCAAGTTGGCTATCCGCAATACGCCGCCCCCGCTCCAGTACCAACAATGGCACCTCCAATGGGTCCACCAATGGGCATGGGTCCACCAATGGGCATGGGTCCACCAATGGGCATGGGTCCACCAATGGGCATGGGTCAACCAATGGGCATGGGTCCACCGGGAGGTTTTCCGATTCCGTTCCTTCCGCCAAGGTCAACGGCTCTATGGGGATTCCTACTATCATTGATAGCGGGCATAGTCTCAATAATTGCCGGTGCGACTGCTACAGCAGTACTATACCTAAACCTGCCAATAGTGCCAGCATGGCTATCTCCCTACGTAATTGCCTTCCTGGGAGTAGGGTTACTACTAGGACTAGTGGTAATACTTGGAGCATTTCTAATACGATTGGGATACACGACACTCGGAGGAATCATAGCCTTCGTCTTCTCCCTAGCCAACATCTACATTGCATTACTGATAGTGGTACCAACACTGCAAGTCTACGCGGCCATCACGGCAGGCATAGTTGCGTTAGTACTCGGAATGGTGGGCGGAATACTAGGAATACTAGGAAAGTAGCCCCACCACACCCTTTTTTACCTCTACCCATAAGTCTCTGGAGGCGTCAGAGTGCCTTACGTTACCGTCTCAGCATACTCTTGAGCCAAGAAGAGATCTACAACAGCGTAAGTACTTCGCTGTCCAGCATCGAACGAGATGAATGACAAGACACAGACACTAGAAAAACAGACTGGTGTTACGTAGTGCTCAATCCGAAAGCTTACTATCCCGCACCGAGACCCAGACCTGTCCCTGTATACTATCCAAGACCACCGAGACCAGCAAGGCAACCACTTAGGATCATATTGCTTGTACTTCTTTTCGCAGGTCTCCTGTTGACCTCAATAGCTCTAATAGTGCAGTTCATTTATCGACCGCCAAGCATTAACCACACTCCGGTCTCAACGGGTGTAGCTAATAGTCCTGTCAGTCTCAACGCAACAGTATTTGGTGGAGGCAGCTGGGTTCAGAATGTCACCCTACATTATAACCTCGTCAAAAATGCGTTGTGGAAAACCAAGTCAATGACAGTAACCCCAAATGCTTCCAATCCCTATCTCGCTGTCATTCCAGGAAGTGAGGTGACCTCAAGCATAGCCTACTACATTGAAGCTGTAAACGCATTGGGGGCCTCAGCAAATACTGTCGGCTACTTAGTCCAAGTCAAAGACTTCAATATGTCCGCGCAAGTCCCCGGCTTGGTACTATCTGCCGGAGGAGGCAACACCACAACCATCACTGTGGGGTCTTTAGGCGGTTTTGGTTCCAGCGTCTCTTTATCGATGTCAGGGTTGCCTTCAGGAGTGACAGCTTCATTCAATCCCGTCTCATTAAGTCCCCCAGCAAATGGCATAGTAACGTCTAGTCTGGCTCTCTCCTCAACAACTTCGGCGCCCGCAGGAACCTACACTGCTGCTCTCAGTGCATCGAGTGGTAACCTGACGCACACACGTTCACTAAACCTTAAGGTTAATCCACCACGTGACTTCGACATCTTAATCACACCTACCTTTGCTGACATTCGGCGCGGTGCAGCGGCGTCCTACACGGTGACTTTGAATGCAAAGAATGGCTACATCGGCGGTATCACGCTGTCAGTGTCCGGTCTGCCAACAGGAATCAAATACACATTTGGTACATACCATAACAAGACTGGCCTTGGGGGGACACTTCAAAACGTTACGCTGGTGGTTTCGACAAACCTACTGTCGGCTCTCTCGATAACCCCGCCGTACACCTTAGCGGTCTCAGCCACGGACGGTGTCTTGACACACACCGCAACAGTAACATTAGTAGTCAGGCCTTG
>JAPKYM010000029.1 GCA_026394315.1 Candidatus Bathyarchaeota archaeon
AAGACAACATCTCCCTTTGAGGCTTCTTCCTTTGTCCTTTCATCTATCGCCTTGTCTATTGTGAGATCTCTCTCAGCTAGGTCGTTAAGTTCGCCCAGCGTGATATTTCTTGTCTTGGCCATCGTTCTGAAGAGGTCTCCAGCTGATGTATGTCGTAGGCCTAGATCTTCAGAAAGCGCTTTTGCGTAGGTTGATTTTCCTGTCCCATGTAGACCGCCCACTGTTATGATGATGCCCAAGAGGTTCACCAATCTTCGTAGGAATTTTGGGTGACTGCAGGACGTCCTTGGGGCCTTACATTTCGGGGCTGGTACCTAGCAGTCTTGAGAGGGGGAGGCTCAGTGCAAGTGAGCATGCTATGTACCAAGTTACAAACGGGAGCTCATTGCCCAGAAGGAACGGAAACGAGAACGGAGAACGTGCGACTACTCTGGTCTTGAAGAAGCCGTTCAGCACGTAGAAGATTATCCAGAAAGGCCCAAGGTATGCGAAGCTGACCTTCATCCTGTCCCACATGGCTTTGCTCTGAAGCTGCATGATAGCTTTTTGTCTCTTCATCACTTTGGCCAACAGTTGTTTGTCGTTGGTCTTCTTTGCTTTGTCGAATTCTTTTCTCCAAGTGTTGACTTCCGCCATAACGGATTTCATCCTGTTCACGTCTATCAAAAGCCTGTTCGCCAAGTTTGTTGCGAGAGACAAAGCAAACGCTACCGCTATTACGAATATTGTTGAGTAAGGCATCTGACCGTAAGGTTCAAGCAGAGTCATCAACCAACTCCAGACATCTTCGAACAATTTACATGCTTACCTCCTTTATCATATCGAGTACTTTTGTGGCAGCTTGATTTTGGAAACTTTCTTCATATCGCACTTCACTCACCAAGGAAGGCCCTCACTGCTGGAAACATCTCGCTAACCCTTTCCTTGACGAGCAGTTGATAGTATTGTTCAATAATGCCTACGGTAAGCAGGATTCCTGTTCCTGAGCCGAAGGCGCCGAGGAAGTCTGCAAAGGCCGCTATCACTCCTACGGTTGCCCCTCCAAGAATGGTTACGATTGGAATGTATCGTGAGAGCAGCTGCTGTATCGGTGCACGCGATCTTCTGAATCCTTCGATCTGCATTCCTGACTCGAGAAGTTGCTTCGCAACGGATCTTGAGTCCATTCCGCCGACTTCAACCCATGTTACAGCGAAGAAGATACAGACCACTACTAGCAGAAGAGCGTATACTCCTGCTCTCAATGGATTCTCCAGAAACCCAGTCAAGTTTCTCGGCGGAGCCAGATAGTAGATGAGGCCTCCCGTCGGATCAACACTTCTCTGGCCTCGCACGAAGGTTCCCAGAAGGTTCAGCCAGAAGTTTGCGTTGCCAGGATTGTATCTCTGCCAGACCATTTGGGTTATGAAGTACATGTTACCGAAGAGGGCTGCTGCAAAAATGACCGGGATGTTTGAGACATAGAGGAATTTTATTGGAAAACTACCTCGGAATCCTCGGTACTTAGCGTATGAGACTGGAATGCTTACCTTCAACCCGCTGACGTAAATGACGACTATGATAACGATTACAGTGGTTATGAGGCCGACCATGTCTGGAAGCCCCCCGCTTCGTGTAAGGCCTTTGAGGCCTTCACCAAGCTGCAGCGACTGAGCAAACGAAATCAGAGCTCCCATGAACTTCTTGTCCTCCATAGGACCCACTGGCGCCACCAGATCCCACCATATCCTCTGGGCGACTCCAGCTGCTATGAAGAGGCTGATTCCGCTTCCTAGACCCCAGCCCTTCTGAAGCAACTCATCAAGCAGCATCAGGATGATTCCTGCGGCTGCAAGTTGACCGAGGATGGCTAGCTGGTTTTGAGCTGTGAGTTGGCCGTAGGCCCCACCAATGATGAAGGCCACGGCTTCAAAGAGCGTCATTACAACGGCGAGTATCTTGCTTGCCCCGGTGAAAAGAGATCGGTCTTCTGAAGACGTCATGTCAACATCGATCATCTTAGAGCCGCTGAGTATCTGGAGTATCAGTCCTGCAGTTACTATCGGTCCGATTCCAAGCTCCATCAGGGTTCCTCTGTTAGAGGCGAAGATCACGCGGAGAGTCCCGAGAGGATCTTGGGCTCCTCCTTTCCCAATCCCGACGAGCGGAACCTCACTCATAACTAAGTAGACTACTAGTACAATAGCGGTCCAGAAGAGTTTCTCATTGAAAGCCACCCTGCGGCCAGGCTTCTTCACATCAGGGAAGAACTTTACGAAGGGTTTGAAGAGCTCTATGAATCTTAGCAAGGCTTCATCTAATCTCTTGAGACCATAGATCCACCGGCGGCCTCTATCTTCTTGGCCGCGGACTTTGAGAACTTCGACACCTTAATCTTGAGAGGTTTCTCAACTGAACCTCGGCCGAGCAGCTTGCCATATCCGAGCTTGGTCAGGTCCAACATCATGGGTGTCTTCTTGTCTTGGCCTTCGGCTGATGATGCAAGAAGGCCGAGTTCTCCGACATTTATTGTCGTCGGTTCCTTGGATGCGTTGGGGTTTGTAAATCCGACTTTTTCAAATTGTCCGTATCTAACGACACTTGACCATTTGTGTTTGAAGGTTCCTGATTTGCCGCGTCCCCCTTGGCTACCAGAGTCTCTATGTTGACCTGATTGACCCCACCCATGAAGTCTGGAGCCGCGCATTCTGCGGGTCCTCTTTTTTCTGGTTGCCGTTGTTCATCTTCCTCCTAGATCATTCGTTTGATAGTCTCTTGGAAGGATTCCTTGCTGAATCCGAGTATCCCACCTCTGCCTGACGGATTTTTGCTTCGAAGCTCTCGGGGTTTGAGTTCTCCTGTGCTCAGCAATCGTGCAAGAGCTCGGATGTTATCCACTCCGAATCTTTTCTTTGCTTCGGCGTCAGTCAGCTTATGAGAGCCAGCAGGTCTTGAGCTCAAAAGTAAGGTCAGCAGTTCCTCGGTAGCATCCCCCCAGAAGACCGTGTCTTTGACTTTTTCTAGGGCCCCTCTCGTAGCCGGATTGTTTGGCAGGAGGACTGCTTGGTTTCGTCGTTTCAGGCCCAGATCTTGAAGGACGGCTTCAACTTGATGACGACGTCCAGCCGTGCCTCTCACCCTTACGGCAAGCAGACAACCTATAGTTTCTTCATTCATTGCAGTGCGTCCTCTTATTCCTCATCATGTGGTGATTTGTCTTCAGTCTGCGACTGCAACCATTGTGTGTGAGTCTTTCAGTGCATCGTATATTGCGAATGCCATTGATGTCAGGGTATTGGTTGAGCCGAAGGTTCTGGTCCAGCAGTCTCTTATTCCTGTGAGGCGGAGAACTGTCTTTACAACCTCTCCGCCGACAAGTCCCAGTCCTCTGGGTCCTGGATGTATCTCGACGGTTACGCTTCCGGACTTTCCGCTTACCTTGAATGGAAGTGAGTGTGGAAGGCTGCATCCGCACTCCCAGCTTCCACATCCTCTCTTGATGGGTATGACGGCGAGCTTTGCCTGGGCTGTAGCCTTGCTTATTGCTGTTCTTACTTGCTTGGCTTTTCCTAATCCGACTCCTAGGTACCCTTCAGGGTCACCCACAGCAACGACTGCCTTGAATCGTGAGCGCTCACCGGCATCGGTCTGCTTTTGAACCAGTCCTATCCCTAGGACTTCCTGTCGGAGGTTTGGTAGAAGCACATCGATTATCTCGGATTCAAGTACCCGTTGGCCTTGAACAAATACCTCCTCGAGTGAGGTGATCTTTCCTTCCTGTACGAGTTTGCCTATCTTTGTCCTAGGCGTCCAACCTGCCTCGGATGTTCTTGAGGTCTGGCTCATGCTGATTGCGTCTCCTTCTTGAGTGTTTCTAACAGTTTCTTCTTGACTTGTTCGAAATGATCTGGAAGGTCTTCAGGTTTGAGGCCTGAGGCCAAGTACCGCGTAAATTGTCTCTTGTACCGATCAGGATTGGAGGATAGTTTCTTGGCGTAGTCTGCTATGTGTTCTCCTCGTATCCTGGTGGGTTCTGGAAGGATCTCCTTGGAATGTGGAATTTCAAGTCCTGAGTCCAGTGCACCTTTAAGGGCTGAGAAGACTCTCGAGCCCTTTGTCACTCGTCTCAGGCCGAGATCGATGATTGCTGTCTTGATCGTCTTTGAGGTTGCTCTGGTGCCTGCCAGTAGCCCTGTCAGGTATGCTGCCGGTAGATCTTTGAATCCTCCTTTCCATCCAAACTTCCCTTCTAGTTCAGCCGAGTTCGCTGACACCAGTATTTTGTCTCCGATAGGTGTTGATTCCGTTAGCTGGGCGATTGTGTGTTTTCCGGTGATTCTGATAACTAGGCGCGGTACTCCTGAAATGAGAAATGCTCTGCGCTGTTTATAATCTGTTTTTCTTTCTCTTCTTCTACGGAACGGTAGGCTGTATCTTGGACCCGTTGCCAAGTCTACCTTCTCCTTCCCAGATTGTGAGCTTCCAGGTACTCATTGAGGTGGGATTTGCTTCTGAATGCTCCTCCCTTGGCCATTAGACGAAGTTTGCGAGAGACCTGCTTGGTGATGATTCTTTTTGCTTTCAGCTCTTTGAGTCTGGCTCTCAGGACTCGTATCTTGTTTATCCATGGTCTTTTGTGAGGGTGCGTGGAGCCTTTCTTTGAGCCTGGGCCTTTGCGTGTCTTCTTTCTGATCTTGATTCTGTGTCTGCCTCGGCTCACTCCGCTCTTCTGTCTGGCGGCTATCACGC
>JAPKYM010000195.1 GCA_026394315.1 Candidatus Bathyarchaeota archaeon
CAGCGCGCGCTCGTCCTCGTTTAGTGTGACTCCTCCTTTTGTCAAATTGGCCCTAGTATTTAGA
Source organism: Candidatus Bathyarchaeota archaeon (assembly GCA_026394315.1). Lineage (GTDB taxonomy): Archaea > Thermoproteota > Bathyarchaeia > 40CM-2-53-6 > RBG-13-38-9 > JAPKYM01. Next base: position 65 of record JAPKYM010000195.1, read on the forward strand.
CACTAAGACTTAGAAACCAGTAACTTGGCCACCTTTGCCGCGTTTTCTTTGGGATGGGAGGGAGAAGAAGAGACTGAGAGAACAAATAGGGCGATAGCATAATCGCACTGAAATCTTAAAAGGCATAATCGTATCGGTATAGCCTAAGGTGAATACTATGAGTGAAGCGCGTATTGCAACTGGAGAAGGGCAAATCGGCAGAATAATCGTTGGACGTCTCCTCCCCGGAACCGACCTTATGGAGGGACTAAACAAGATATGCGATCAGTACAACATAAAGAACGGCGTCATCGTGGACTGCATTGGTAGCCTACGGAAGTCAGTGTTCAAATTCTTGATCCCTAACCCGAAACTGAAGCTGGGATCAGGATACGGTGACCCGTACACCCTCGATGGCCCAATTGAGTTCCTTGGCGGACAGGGAATCATAAGTCAAGGAGAGGATGGAGCTCGCAAGATCCATCTGCATGGACTCGTCAACAGAACGAGTGTTGAAGGCGGGAAACCGAAGCCGGATTACGTTCTGGGCGGGGACTTTGGTGTGCCTAAGGGCTCAAACATAGTTCTGGCCACAATGGACGTTACGATACTCGAAGTCAAAGGCCTTAACATAGTGCGCAAGATGGATGCCGAGACAGAAATTCCGACCAGACTAGACTTTGAGAAAGCCTAGTCTCCCTCTTCTTCTTTTCTCTGTTCTTTTCTCACAGCTTGAAACCCAGGGAATCCTCTGGTGATCAATTCAGTTCGATGAAGTAGCTTGACGCGCTGGGTGTCACTGATCCTGATGAATGTGAATTTCTCCACGTTGGACGAAACTGATCCATAAACGGACTTCTAAATTCCCATGTAGGCCTTTTTCAGCTGCTCGTCGTTTCGGAGCTTTTCACTGTCTCCTTCCATTAGTATTCTGCCGTTCTCTAGTACATAGGCTTTGGTTGAGACTTCAAGAGCCTTCTCAACGTGTTGTTCTACCATGAAGATTGGTAAGCCTGCTTCGCCCAACTTGGCTAGGGTCTCCATGACAAGCATGGCCATTCTAGGGCTGAGCCCAGTTGAGACCTCGTCAAGCATGAGTAGTTTTGGTCGGGACATCAAGGCCCTTGCCACAGCTAGCATTTGCTGTTCCCCTCCGCTTAGAGTTCCCGCTCGCTGGCTCAATCTGTCCTTCAGAACTGGAAAGAGCTGGTAGACCTCCTCGAAGGACTCTTTCATCTTTTCTCTGGCTCTCTTAGTGTAAGCACCCATCATAAGATTCTCCATAACGGTCATGCCGGAGAATATTCTTCTGCCCTCGGGAACCATCGAAATGCCCAAGTCTATACGCTTGTTGGCCTTGATCCCGGTGATGCCAGACCCTCCAAAGCGTATATCACCAGACCATACTTTCTGAAGACCTACAATGCAGTTCAGGATGGTGGATTTTCCGGCTCCGTTAGCTCCTAAGAGTGCGGTAGTTCCTTTTTCCGCAATCCTTAGCGATACGTCCCAGAGTACCTTGATTTCTCCATACCCGGTACAGAGATTGTCAATCTCTAAGATTGCCATATTATTTCTTCCCCCTTTGTCCCAGATATGCGGTCAGCACCTGCTCGTTCTCTGAGACCTCTTTGGGTGAGCCTTCGGCGATTTTTGCGCCTTCGCTAAGAACGACAATTCTCTCCGATATTGCCATAATCGCTCTCATGACATGTTCAACGAAGATTATTGTAAGTCCGAATTCTTTTCTGATCTTGCTTGTTATCCCAAGAGCATGGTCTACTTCGTGGTGTGTAAGCCCTGCCATAGTTTCATCCAGCAGAAGTATTTGAGGGTCAAGTGCTAACGCCCTAGCGATTTCCAGGCGTCTTTTCTCAGCAATGCTGAGGCCATCAGCTGGAACGTTTATTTTCTCTGTAAGATCTGCGATCTCAAGTATCCGCCGACACCGATCTTGAACCTTCTCCGTTTTTCCTCCTCGAGGCACACTGAATAGTCCGCTGACCAGCACATTGTCGAGTACGCTCATGTCACCGAAGGGCCTTACGATTTGAAAGGTTCTTCCTATGCCCTTGCGGGCGATCTGGTGAGGCTTGAGATCGGTTATGTCTTCGCCTCGCAGGTTTACTGAGCCTTCCTCCGGGTGATAGAAGCCTGAGATGACGTTGAATAGTGTTGTCTTTCCTGAGCCGTTTGGGCCTATCAGTCCCAGTATTTCGCCCTTTCTTACGTTGACGCTAACTTTGTTGAGGGCTCTGAGACCGCCGAATCTCTTCGTTACGTTGTCTATTACAAGTATGTTCTCTTGACTCAACTATTCGAGCACCTTCCCTTTCTTGGATAGGAACCTATTCAGTATCCCCATGATGCCACGGGGGAAGAACAGAACCATGATTATCAGGACGATGCCGAAGATTATCAGGTGGAAGTATGGGAAGTTGATCAGCAAGGCATCCTTCACCGTCCAGAATATTATTGAGCCCAGGAGTGGGCCGAGAAGGGTTCCCGTGCCGCCTAGGACAATAGCTGTGAACATGTCCACTGATCTTCCTATGTAGAGGTATTCTGGGAAAGAGCATGCGAACTGTAAGGTTACGACTCCTCCAGCCAGTCCTGCGAAGAAGGCTCCAATCGAATAAGCTATGCTTTTGTACTTCGCGGTGTTCACACCCATTATTTCAGCTACGTCTTCGTCAGCTCTGATGGCTCTCAGTCCGTAGCCCAGTTTGGTCTTGAGTACTAAGTGAGTGACGATCATTGCTGCGAAGGTTACGATGAGTAGCTGGATGAAAAGCATCTTGATATCATATGAAGGAACCATTCCCAGAACGTATATTCCTCTTCCCTCACCAAGTTCTTTTGTGTTGCATATGGTGACTCGGACAGCTTCGTTTATTCCCAGTGTGGCAATTGCGAAGTAGTCGCCTCTGAGTCTGAGTATCGGGAAACCTATGATCAAGGCGAATGTGG
>JAPKYM010000253.1 GCA_026394315.1 Candidatus Bathyarchaeota archaeon
CTCTTCTCAGGTTAGAGCAAACACCTACGGCTACTGCTTCTTGCCCAGCGTATATATGAACTGGCCCGACTACGGAGTCTCCTTGCGCATATAACCTGGCAATCTTCTCCTCAAAGCATCTTATCTCCATCATCTTCTCAAGAGCTGCCACAAGATCCCTCTTGCTCCTCATGAAACCCTTTTGTTCCTTACATATTGTCATACGGGTAGCAGCTCTCAGCCTCAAATTTCTGGCAACCACACCTGATGGTCAAGGGTACAGGTTTTCTGTTGAGTATTTGTTCATGTTCCGAATAGACGAATCCGCAGGGCTTCGATATTTCTTTGTGAGAAAGGAAGCCATGTCCACATACGCAGATTGGGTTCGCTTCCATTGCCTCCGCTTGCCTTAGCGCATACATCATAGGTATTCCAGATGAGGGAACATGTTCGGTAAGGGCCATTCGTCATTGCTCAGTATTCTGCGTGATTGGTCGCAGTCTGAACCTGTACCAAAGCTAGGCGACAGAATGTCCATGAACATCACTCAGATCAGATAACATAATACGGTCAGCCTTCTTAAATTCTTAGTTAAAAAAGTTGTAAAATCTTCAAAAATCACTAATTTTTTATATCTAAGTATGTAAGAAATTCAATCATGCGCTTAGACGATATACAAAGAAAGATATTGAGATTGCTTCAATCCAACGGACGATTATCATCAAAGGCCGTCGCAAAAGAGATCGGCAGCCCAATAACTACAGCATATGCGAGGATCAAGAGATTGGAGGAGCTGGGAATAATCAAGGGATACAAAGCTTTCTTAGATCCTAGAAAATTAGATGTGTCTACAACCGCGTTCATCTTCGCTTCATTCGCCTATCCAGCAAGCAAAGAGGGATTAGTATCTCAAAGGAAAATTACCAAGGAAGTCGCAAGGTATTCCGAAGTCCAAGAAGTGCATACAGTAACGGGCGAATGGGACATGCTGATCAAAGTCAGAGGCAAAGATGTGGACGCGGTGAGCAATTTCGTCATGAACAATTTGAGAGCAATGAGCGGGATTGAAAAGACACTAACGTGTATCGTCTTTGAGACGGCCAAGGAAAGCACTGACATAATGATCTAGCTGGAGCGATAGTGTTTTTGAGAATACTCAGCGCTCGGGTTTCTCCCGATATGTCCTTCCAGGCTATTGAATTGTCTCGAACATTTTTATCATTAAACCATGTGTAGATTTGATTCTACTCATCGATTAGAGGCCTAAGGAGCCGGCATAGCGCGCGCGACCACACATGAGCCTAAACTATAAAACCCCAGCAGAAGTATACTTTACAGATGTGCCAAATGTCCTGTGATAATACAATACCATCGGGCTAGCATAATACTTATTATGCCATCCTTCAATCGCTAATGATATAAGTGAACAGCTTATGCCTGACGAAGCCATCAGTATTTTATGTGTAGCCAGTTCAGGCTCATCTTCGTCAGGAAACTATAGCGGACAGTAGGCTACTCAAAAAAATTCATTTCTGGTGGCCTTCATGTCCAGATCAATCATCGTAGAGAATAGACTTCACCTCAAAGATTTCCAGGTTCACGAAAGGAAAGTAGCAGAGATACTGAGATATGGGTTACAAGGCAAGATTGCTATTGTCACCGGTGCAGCCAGTGGAATGGGTGAGGCGACAGCAAAGAGACTATCAGAGTATGGAGCAACCGTACTAGTAAATGATGTAAACTCGACCGAAAGAATTGTTGAAGAGATCAATAGATCTAGCGGAAAAGCTATTGGTTATGAGGCGAATGTCGCCGACTATCGACAAGTAGAAACGATGGTGAAAGATACAGTATCCACTCACGGAAGAATAGATATTCTAGTTAACAATGCCGGCATACTTCGGCGCAGAAAATCAATCGAAGATATAGAAGATGCAGAATGGGATCTTGTAATGAAGATCAACGTAAAAGGAGTATTCAACTGCTGCAAAGCCGTGTTAGGATACATGAAAAAACAGAGAAGTGGTAAGATCGTGAACGTATCTTCTTCAGCAGGGAGAAGTACAAGTGAACTGGGCGGTGCACATTATACAGCATCCAAAGCAGCAGTACTCGGTCTCACAAGACATCTAGCCAAAGAAGCCGCACCCTACAACATCAATGTTAACAGCATATGCCCAGGGCTCATCGATACGCCAATGGTCAGACAGATGACTAGGGAAGAACTTGAAAGACATCTGGAAGAGATCCCAATGGGACGTCTAGGCAAACCAGAGGAAGAAGCTGAACTTGTACTCTTCTTGGTCTCTGACGCCTCATCCTACATAAATGGGGCGACCATAGACCTCAACGGGGCAAGCCTACTGATTTGACATGATCAATTGCCAGTGATATAGAAGCATTGAGCAAGAATAAGGTGGATCATGAAGTGCACGCACATCGAAGGCCAATTCTTATTAGAAACTCACAATCTTAAGAGACATTCAAGCGGGTGGGGGTCCTCCCCCTGTTCCGCTTTAGAAATCCCGGGAGGGAGGTTAAGAATGCGAAACACTAGTACAAGAGATATTGCTCTCTGCATTGATCTTTTGAGTGCGTTGCCTTCGTTTCTCGGTCTCTTCTTATTGTATAGGGTGAGACAGGTGAGTGTTCTTCTTGGACTGCAGATCTACAGTACGCTCGTCTCCATCTGGGTGGCATTCATGCTGAACTTTGTCTTCCAACTCCCATACGTGTTCACGTTTGCATACGTCTTCGTCGGCGTGACCATAGCTACCACGGGTTTAGGTTACATGCTCTACAAATCCCTCTCCAGACTAGGAATTACGCATTTGCTGAAGGAGAGTTAGAAGATTATGAAGGTTGTAGTCATTCTCTCCGGTGGACCCGATAGCGCGACAGTCGCATATCATGCTAAATCTCAAGGCGATGACATGTATGCGATCACTTTCGACTATGGCCAGATAGCATCTAAAGAGACCGCTCATGCAAGGATAATCGCCGAGAAACTTGGCGTCAGTCATAAGATCGTTGATCTATCATCGTTGAGAGACGTTTTTGGAAAGGCTACTGCACTGATGAATGAAACCATTCCGATGCCGTCAGAATTCAAACCGGTGATAATTGTTCCCTTTAGAAACGCCATATTCCTTTCTATAGCAGTCGCCTACGCGGCGTCAATAGGAGCCGCCAAAGTCTTGTATGGGGCACATGGATCTGATGCTCCTCATTATCCGGATTGCAGGGAACAGTTCTATCGTGCTTTTCAGACAGCGGCCAGACTGGGTACAGAGACCCAAATAGAGATTGACGCACCATTTCATCAAATGAAGAAATCAGAGATACTCACGCTCGGAGCCAAATTGGGTGTACCTTATGAGATCACATGGAGTTGCTACTTGAATAGGGATCTACATTGCGGAGTATGTGAATCATGCTTAAACCGTAAGAAAGCCTTCGCAGATATAAAACTGGATGATCCCACAGTTTATGAAAAATGAATGCTAACAGGGATGTCAGACCGAATCAAATAGTCGGCATTGTGAAA
>JAPKYM010000218.1 GCA_026394315.1 Candidatus Bathyarchaeota archaeon
AGTATTAATGAGTTATTGCGTAGCGGCAGCACAAAAGCCTTTTCAAACAGGATTCCGTACCGCGAGCCCCAAGAAAATGCTTCATGCCAAAGTCATTCAACATCTCGTGATCCGAGATCACTCATGATTCCTTCACCCGCACCCATAAGGCTGTGGCCAAAGTTCATATGTCGGCAACCGATTGATTGTTGAGCGAACTCCAGCCAATCCTATGCCTCAACCAGCACACAATTTGAGTCTGAGAGCTTTGATATGTCCACAATGCAAAACAGAGAACCCGCCTGACACGAAGAACTGTATCAGCTGTGGTCGAGTCCTCAAACATGAGCGGTATTTCAGGCGATGCCCTGAATGTAGGACCATAAATATCCCTGGAAAGAAGAAATGTCGCAAGTGCGGCGCAAGAATGACCCCTTAGCCCACGCTAAGCCCAAGTTTCTATGTTGCTGTCCGACCATTGGATATGCGATAGAAAATTGTGTGTGCGTTCCTTATGGTTCGTTCTTGATCGTCGCGCGCCTGCAATTGCTGTATCATTTTAGTAAGAAGGGGGATGACTAGTGTTGTCCTACACAAATCACTCCGATTGAGGCGGGTTGAATGTAGGATTGGCCGCTGACCCATACGGCTGTTAACTTGGCGATCTCTTGAATTTCGTCCAGTATCTCAACTTTCGCTATACCTTTTGAGAGTTCTACCGCTACCTCTTTGGCCCACGACTTGTTCGCCGCTGTTGGATCGCGTACTTTCCCATTGCCTTGTCCAATAGACACTTTGACCACATCGTTTCTTTGAGGGTCGACCTTTCCAGATTCGTCGACAGCCTTAATCTCAATCGGTATTACCTGCCCCTGCGTTATTGTTGACGGAACCACTACTATCAGCCTCACAGCCGATCCAGCTTCAGGCGCGCGTGGGCTGCTGAGAGGTTTCTCCGGGATGTTCGTCGCGTTAGAAGGGGTACTAAACTGGCCACTGTTTTGAGGTGACCTAACCCCGAATTCTTGCGTACGGGAAAGGTACGCTAACGCAACTACTCCAACTGCAACAAGTAGTAGCGACCCTATCAAGATCTTAGAGTTATGTCTTATACTGTTACTATTGATCTTTCCCCCATTTTCATGACTCAAACTCCCACCTCCATCGAGATTTCTACTATGGCCTGTGCTCCATTCGTGCACTCACTGAAGCAGTTAGTATTGGGGTTGAATCGGCAGAGATTTTTCCGTCGACCATTTCTATTATCCGTCTGCTCTGTTTTGCAATATCCATGTTATGTGTGACTATGACGACAGTGTGCCCTTCGTTGACGAGTTTCCTTATGATTTCCATTACGATCTCGCCGTTCTTTAGGTCAAGATTGCCAGTCGGCTCATCTGCCAAGAGGATGTTTGGCTTGTTGATAAGCGCCCTAGCAATGCAGACCCGTTGCTGCTCTCCACCAGAAAGCTGTGAAGGCCGATGCTCGATGCGATGACCCAGCCCCACGTTTTCGAGTCCTACGCGAGCGGCTTCCTTATCAACTGTGCCTTGGAAATACTGCGCGACCATAACGTTCTCTAGAGCTGTAAGGTAAGGAATCAGATGATACTGCTGAAATATCAGGCCTATATTCTCGCGTCGAAACCTGGTGAGCATATTTTGCCCTAAACCTGTGATGTCCGTCTCGTTAACTCTGATAGTACCAGAGGATGCAGTGTCCAGACCACTCATAATGTTAAGCAGAGTTGTTTTTCCAGATCCTGAAGGCCCGATGATAGAAACCCAGTCACCCTCTGAAATTGCCAGAGAGACACTATTCAAAGCGCGGGTGTAAAGGTCATAGTATTTGGTGACTGACTCCAAGAGTATCGCGGACTTTGTCATTGCCTATTCACCCCTCAGTACAATCGCCGGCTCTATTCGAGTCGCTCGCCTAACCGGCAATAGACTGGCCAAGACTGTCACGGCTAATGAGACCCCTACTGTCACTGGAAGAATATAGAGAACGAGGGAGATCGGTGCGTGAAAGACGCTTTCCGCCATGTACTGTGCAAGGATATTTCCTAGGAAGTATCCCAAGACCCCACCCCCAAAACCAATTATGACGGATTCGGTGAGGAATATTGATGCTATCTTCAGGTTCTCTGCACCAATAGATTTCATCAACCCTATCTCTTTTCTTCGTTCCATGACTGTGGTCATCGTAGTAGTCATCACACCTATCCCGGAAGCCGCCAATGCCACTATAGTAATCAGAAGCATCATTTGCCCAAGCTGATCCATTATCAGGGTCTCTGCTCTTACTAGCTGCTTGACGGTTTTCGCCTGGGTGTAGGGCAATTTCTTCTCTATCTCTGCACCTATGAGCTCCGCAGGACATTCAACACATAATGCGCTGACCTGAACAGAATGAACCATGCCAAGTCGGCCACTTATCTTCTGGGCATTTGGAAGTGCCACGAAAATTTGCGAATCCTCTGAACCACCTGTGTTTAGAGTACCCACAACTTTAAGCCGTTCGCTACTCACATTCTTATTCTCAGGATTCTGATAGCTCAGAGCAATGTAATCGCCGAGTCTCAGGTTCAATTTCTCCGCCACAGAAATGCCGGCAATCGCGCTCTGGTCATCATTATTATCTTCAATCCAGGAACCTTCCACATTCCAGTACGGCGCGATCTTCCTAATTCCTGTTCTCCACACCTCTCCATTAGTAACAAGATCTGGAAATGTTTTATCAAAATAGGTTCCTGCCAATACAACATCTTGGCCTTCGGTAACGGAGCCAAAACTTATTCCCGGAAACCCAACTTCTATTCGATCCGATTTCGGAACAACGAGGATGTTTGATCCAAACTTTCTGAATTCCTTACCTAATTTGTCTTGCATCCCGCTTGAAACCGTGAGCAGCCCGCTAGCCATCGCTGCACCCATTAAGACTGCAACCATCGCAATTGCCACACGTGACCGTCTCTTTGACAGGGACTTGGAAACTATTCGAAGAAACATCTTACCGGCCCTCAATGATTTATCATAATTGTAAAGCTTTACAAGCTTTATCAGTATATTAACATTTGTTGGTTCGCAACGCGCGTCATTTTCCAAGCAAAGCTTTATATTTTTGGTAAAACTTAATGCCTCCTCAACAGATGTGGCCAATCATGTCAAAGTATTCAAACTCGAGATTGAGATTCTCGATAGTCATAGTCTCGGCGATCGTTCTGATCGGGATAGTCTTGGCTACCCACCTTCCCCCAGTTGCATTCTTTGATTCATCTCAAGCACTTACCCTACCGAATTGCTGTACAGCAGGCTCCCGCTCAGGATACGATCAGAACAAGAAATCTCCGCAGCAACCTGATCGACTCGACGCTGCGAAAGACGCGGCGATAAAATACTACGAGCAGAAATATGGAGACGCCCAGGTGACTGCTACGGCAAAAGACTATGGCTGTCATATAGAGATCACCATATTCAAGCAAGGCCAGCCATTGAAAGTCCTGACTTATGCCAACGGGCGAGTCTATGGCTAGGATGTCTCATAGCGAAGTCATAGTAATATTATGTTAGAATAAGATGAGGGGAAAAATCGCATGGCAAAGAGAAGTTCGTATGATACCTGTCAGAAATGTGGTGCAAGTGTGAAGCCTGAGAATATCTCCAAGCACATGAGGAATCTGCATGGCACGGATACAAGCAATGCCGTGTCACATAGAAATAGGAACCTGATCATTGGCGTAGTGCTGATAGTAGTGATAGTTGCCTTAAGCTACAACTCTGTCTTCATCAAGAGCACTCCTGCCACTTCTGAACAGCCAGTATCCAAACAGCTTGCTGCAGACGCTCAAGAGAGCGCAATAAGAATCCCTATTTCTGAAGTCAGCACTTCTGCGAAATGGTATACTTATGATTCTGACGGCTTGGAAGTCCGATATTTCCTTGTCAAAGGAACCGACGGGAAAATACACTTAGGCACAGATGCTTGCGACGTTTGTTACAAGAACAAGAAGGGATACACGCAGGACGGCAACGTGTTGACATGCAACAACTGTGGAAAAATATTCGCAATCAACAACTTAGGGGTAGAAAATCTGTCCGGTGGCTGCTGGCCAAGCTATATCCCAATGAAAATAGAAAACAACAACGTAATCATACAGAGAACTGACCTAAATGCAAAGCAATTCATGTTCAAATAGGGTAACGCCGATAACGCAAACAATACTTATGATGAACTACCAATTAGTTGATGCAAAGCATCCAGACAACTGAGAGACTTTGGAGAAAAAGATCTTTGGACGTAAAAAAAATCCGCATGGAGAAGACTGGACTCGAAACTGTTCTTAGCGCTCTCGAAGCGGACATTATGCACCTTCTCTGGAAGAAGAGCCCTGCAAAAGTCAAGCATATACATAAAGAACTTGGCAAGAAACATGATGTTGCACTGACAACGATAGCTGTAACGATGGACCGTCTCCATCAGAGGAAGATCGTTGAGAGGAAAATCGAGGCGGGACGCGGTGGCCTCCATTACCTCTACTACCCTGCCAAATTGAGAGAGGAATTCGAAAAAAGCCTAATTGATCAGACCGTAAACAAGCTAATAGAAGTCTTCGGAACAACTGCAGCATCCTATTTTGACGAAAGGTTCAAGAAGAGCGCAAAGAAATAGGGATCCCAACACGAGCTAACACCTGCCAAGCGCTCGCTGCCAAGAATGCTCCAGTGATACTTTTGAGTCTAGTGGATCTCGGGAACTGCCTCGTACGCTGCACGACAGTTCCATCAGTGCTATTGATTCTACTGAGCACTGCAACTTTAGGCTTTTTGAGCTTCTTGCCTGTCAGATTTGGAGGCTTCAGCAGCAAAACTCGTCTTGCCTTTATCTATCTACATCTAACTTCATTCATATTTTTCATAGCTACACTATCAATATCAATGGTTTGCGGCATGTTCTTCCTGAACGTGTTCCTCCCTGCGATACCAATCTTACTCTTTGCTGGTATGATCTTAACTTACCTCATCGGACCGAGGTTGTACCTCTCTTCCCTTCACGCACATGAGACAAAAGACGAGAAACTCAACGAATGGGCTTCAGAGTACGCCAGAGTCATGGACACAAGAACACCGACTATCTATGTGACTAAGGAAAAGAACCCAAGTGCCTTTTCGACCTATGGCACCAAACCAAAAATATGCTTCTCAAGCAGAATCCTAGAGGACCTGAGCCCAGAGGAGATCAAAGCAATACTCATTCACGAGATTGCACACATACGAATGAAGACTCAGATTATCAAAGTGTCTCTATCATTCTTGAGGTTCCTGACGCCTTTTTCGCTTCTTCATTCCTTTCTGGACATACGTCCGCAGGAAGACAGAGCCGATGAATATGTGAGAAAGATACAGGGAACATCACAATACCTGAACAGCGCCAGGGACAAGGTGTTCAGATTCTACTCCTGAGAATGCAGTCGACCGCTAAAATGCAGAAGAATGAAATTACTATTGTGGTGCCAGTCGCTGAGAGACAGGCTCTTTAGACAACATTAATGAATGATTTGATGGCGGGACTATTCAGAGAGATCGGAGACAGATCTATGAGAAAACAGGTCTACGAGAATGTTCTTGAAACAGTGGGCAGAACCCCCCTGGTTAGACTGAATAAGGTAACAAGAGATGTGGGAGCGACCATCCTTGTCAAACTTGAGGCTCGAAATCCAGGCGGAAGCGTAAAAGACAGAATATGCCTGAGCATGATCGACGAGGCTGAGAAACAAGGACTGCTAAAACCAGACTCAGTAATAATCGAACCCACAAGCGGCAACACGGGCATAGGACTCGCAATGGTTGCCGCTGTCAAAGGCTACAGACTCATCCTAACAATGCCGGATACGATGAGCCTCGAAAGAAGAACTCTGCTGATGGCCTATGGTGCTGAACTCATCTTGACACCAGGAGCCAAGGGCATGAGAGGGGCTGTTGAGAAGGCAGAGGAGCTGGCCAAGACCGTCCCCAACTCCTTCATACCCCAACAATTCAAGAACCCCGCTAACCCCAAGATTCACAGAGAGACTACAGCGGTTGAAATTTGGAATGATACTGAGGGGGAAGTGGACATTCTCGTGAGCGGTGTTGGGACCGGGGGAACCCTAACAGGCATAGCTGAAGTCATCAAGCCAAAGAACCCCAACTTCAAAGTGGTTGCTGTCGAGCCGTTTGACTCACCAGTTCTTTCGGGAGGTAAAGCTGGACCTCATAAGATCCAAGGGATCGGAGCAGGATTCATTCCAGAAGTCCTTAGACTCGAACTGGTGGACGAAGTACTGAAGGTAAAGAATGAGGAGGCTCTTGACATGGCCAGGCAACTTGCTAAGGAAGAAGGAATTCTCTGCGGCATATCCAGTGGGGCAGCAGCATTTGCAGCCATTCAGGTTGCCAAACGATCAGAGAACAAGAACAAACTAATAGTTGTTATTCTTCCTGATACTGGTGAAAGATACTTATCCTCAGTACTATTCAAGGAACTGAACGAGAAAGCAGCAGCCTTACAGGCTGCCTAGAGGAGATACTCCCTTTTAGGTTTCTATCTTCCTTTCTCTCAGAAAAGTTGGTATTGAACCCCTGAGAGTTTAACCGCACGCGCTGCTACTCAGTGAAGGATCTGACCACCTCAATAAGACTGTTGACCATTTTATCCAACCTCTGAGCCTCAGCCTCGATTGACCTCTTTGAATCGGTGAGCCTTTTTCTCCGTTCTTTGATCATTCTTTCGACTTCTTTCGGATTGGCGCTTCCTACTGTCCTACGTGCATTCAGTGAGGTTACTGGATCCAGTGCTCGCTTCAACTCTTTCGAGGACAATGTAATGTTTCTACCAAGGGTCTCTTTTGCGTGTCTTTCTATCACGGCCGAAGTCATGTCGCTTAAGGGGCTCTTGGCCGCTACGCTCTCCCGAACAATAGTCCCAACAAGTTTGTGGGATTCCCTGAAGGAGAGACCTTTTCTCACAAGCTCTTCAGCCAAGTCTATCGCTGAGGCATAACTCTCACAGGCAGCCATGTACATTCTTTCCCGGTTTACCTTGAGAGTTTTGACGACTCCGCTGAGAATCTTGAGGCAGTCTTTCGTAGTGTCTATGCTGATCCAGATTGGCTTTTTTACTTCTTGGAGATCTCGGTTGTATCCTGTTACAAGCCCTTTGACTGTCGTGATCAGGTTAACCAGCTCTCCATAGACTGTCCCCGTTTTGCCTCTTATCAATTCAAGAGTGCATGGGTTCTTCTTCTGAGGCATCACACTCGAGGTTGAGGCGTACGCGTCAGCGACCTCAACATATCCGAATTCACTGCTTGACCAGACTACCAGATCTTCCGAGATCCTGCTCAGATTCGCCATAAGAATTGCAAGACACATTAGAGTCTCCACCGCGAAGTCCCTTGAACTTACAGCGTCTATCGAGTTCTCCACCAGACCGGTGAAACCCAATAGATCAGCTGTGCGCTTCCGGTCCAGAGGAAAGCTTGATCCTGCAAGTGCGCATGCTCCCAGAGGCGAATTATTAAGGCGGGTGTAGCATCCTCGGACCCGCTCAAGGTCGCGCAGCAACCCGTCAGCGTGAGCCACGAGATAGTGACCGAAGGAGGTTATCTGCGCGTGTTGAGTGTGAGTGTATCCAACCATTAGGCTATGAGAATTCTCAGCGGCCTTCTCAAGCAGCACATCAACAAAGATGATCACATCCTTGCTGACGTCGTTCAATTCTCTTCTCAGATTTATTCGGTGGTCAAGAACGATTTGGTCATTTCTTGATCTTCCAGTGTGAAGTTTTCCACCAATTTCAAGGCTGAGCCTCGACCTATATATTCCTGAGCCCAATCTGTGTACAACCTCACGTAGTCTACTGATTAACTATCTACGCTAGGACAGATAACGTTGTTCAGCTTCCGAACGAGCCATTTGGATCGCAGACTCGTTGTGGGAGAACGATCTCCCACAGACCTCAGATCTTGCAGCGAGCTACTGGTTATGCTTTTGCCTTTGACTCCGGTCTGAGCATCTTCACACGCCCTCTCAATCTAATCGCCAAGATAGCCACGACTATAACAACGGCAATGATGATGATAGGCAGTTGTGCGGATGACGTGTTTCCTTGGTTTGATGTACTACTTTGATCAGTATTGCTTATTGTCTGTGTGCTAGTAGTGCTTGCAGGTACTTGAGTACTCGGCTTAAAGGGCAATTCCTGAATTATCGCTTTAGCATCAGCACCATAGTAATGTTAGATCCAAACTGACTCTTCAAATCTTTAAGATGCAATATTTGAAGGGCACATGGCGCACACCAAGTGGCGAAGAAATCTATCAGCAGATACCTTCCTGAGAAGCTTGAGAGTGAAACCGCCCTACCTTCAGTGTCTGTCAACTTGAAGTCAGGCGCTTTCTCTAGTCCAGCAGCCCCTGGCAAAGTAACCACGCTTAACAAGAGCACGAGCAGAAAGGGGAAGACTATGTTCTTCATCTTGGAATCTACAACCATTCCTTTCCGTATCATTTTGGAGTACACCCAAACTAGATAAACCTCTTGACGTACCCCCCATCCCTTTGGGCAATATGGATAGACAATGAGCTTGCGACAACAAAAAGGTGTAGAGACTGGATTCTGAAAACTCTTTTAAACCTAGTCTGCAGGAACTATATTGGAGAGGCCTCTAATGAATCCATGCCGCATGCAGAAGACCTCCAATCTGATTTTTCTGCCAGTGTTCTTGGCCCTGACTTCAATTTCACTCTTGATGGACTCAAACTCAAGACTAGCAGTAACCAGAGCCCTTTGTGACATGGATTCCACCGCTGCAACAGTCAGCCTCTCGCCAAATTATATTGCTCTAATTGCGGTAGCGCTGGCTGCATCTTTGTTGGTGTTCAGACTCGGCGCACGCTGGGCATCCCAAAACAAGGCGACAGTTGTTAAGGCTCTTGCCCTTGCAGTGATAGTGATTCTTGCGTCTCAACCTATTCTATTCTCCTCCGCAGTACAACTACGTGATAGAGACGAGAACAGCTTGGGCATTCAACAGCCAGTTGCTGAAACAGGCCCACAGATCAAAGGAGTCTTCAAGGGAACCGAGTGTATTGCTTGTCACAAATCCGTTACTCCTGGAATTGTTGCGGACTGGGAGATGAGCCGGCATGCTAAACCATCAGATACTACCAAACAAGCGGTCAATTGTGATTCCTGCCACGGTCAGAATCATGAAAAACTGATAATGCCCAACGAGATGCCATGCAAGAGCTGCCACCCACAAAAAGTCGAGGAGTTCACAAAAGGCAAGCACCATCTTGCTTGGGTCGCGATGGATGTGGTCACAAGAGGAGTGCTCAACCTTCCAGAACACGTAGTATTGAAAGGCTGTGGAGCCTGCCACAGAATTGGATACTCCGGAAATACAACAGAGTGGAGTGTCAATGCCCCCGGAGTCGCAACTACCCCCGGAGCGAAATGTGACTCATGCCATACTCGACACCGATTCGATGTTGCCGAATCAAGAAAGCCGGAAGCTTGCTACACCTGCCACATGGGGTTCGACCATCCGCAGTACGAGATGTTTCTGAGCTCAAAGCACGGCCTCAAATACACCCATGAAGGATCAAGTTGGAACTTTAGCTACCCACGTAATACTGAATGGCCTTACAATGGTCCTGTCTGCATCACTTGCCACATGGGAGGCGGAACCCATGCAGTGAAGACACCATGGGGCTACCTTTCGATAGTTGGCCCAGGAGTCGGCCCACCAGCAAATGACACCAAGTGGTGGAATGATAATGCGGAGATTCTGAAAGCGCTTGGTGTCCTGACACCTGAGGGTAAAGAAGGCCCCGTTCTGAATGTAGCCAAAGAATTTGAGGTAGCCCGGTTATCCCCGCAGGAGTTTCAGACTCTTAGAGAAGGCTACATGGCAACCTGTAGAAGATGCCACTCCCCAAGATTTGTAGAGTCCAATTTCAAGAATTATGAAGCAGTAATCAAAGAAAGCACAGGAATCATGGCTGAAGCCATAAGAGAAGTTGCACAATTGTACAAGGAAGGATATATCAAGAAGCAGGGCAACTACCCATTTGAATACCCATTCCTGCTCACCTTCTACAACGCTTCAACCCCCGTCGAACAAACGCTCTGGGTCATGTTTCTTGAACACCGGAACAGAGCAATCATGGGTTCATTTCACCAGAACCCCGATTACATGCACTGGGAGGGATATGGCCCAATGCGGGAATCACTTGTCAGAATCAGAGATGAAGCTGATGCGATGCGAACGAGAGGCCCGGTCAAACCCGTAGAGAAGGGCCTGCCGATCCCTGAGATAGCCGCAGCAGCAGCCACAGTAATGGCGGTGGCAGCAATAGTTGTGGCAGCGAGAGCTGGGAGGAAGGCTAAAGCCACTTCCTGAGAGAAGTTTCAGATCACGGCAAGAAGTACTTCTTAGAACTTCCAGGAAATCTGAAAATGGAATCTGAAGATACAAACCTCGTTAGGAACTGGATGCGCTCGAAGACCATAATATCCTCAGAAGCCTCCATAGTTGAGGTTGCTGAAGTTATGACTTCGAAGGATGTGGGATCGGTTCTTGTCACAGCCCAGGGCAAAGAGATAGGCATCTTGACTGAGAGAGACCTGACAAGAAAAGTCGTGGCGAAAGGACTTGATCCCAAGTCAACCACGGCAAAAGAGGTGATGTCTTCACCTCTTCTTACAGTACCTCAGGATTCGCCCCTCTGGGAAGCTGCGGAGATGATGTCCAAGAAGCGAGTCAGAAGACTTCCTGTGGTAGATGACAGAGGAGAGGTTGTCGGCATAATATCTACGCGGATCATAAGCTACGCGATGCCCTTCATGAAGATATCAAAATCAAACATGCTGCAGCTTCTGAGAACGGATAAGGACGAGTGATTCGTAATCAATCTCCGTTCTCTTGGCTACCTAAGTTCGTTGCGAGAGATTATCATTCGTTGTATCTCAGATGTGCCTTCCATTATAGCCAATGCCTTTGCATCCCTCATGTACCTCTCAACAGGACCCTTCCTTGAAAGACCGTACCCCCCATGAATTTGAACAGCATTAAGGGCCGCACGCATAGCCACCTCGGAACTGTAAAGTTTGGCCATTGCTGCTTCTCTGCTGAATTTGGTGCCTAAATCAACAAGGAAAGCAGCATAGTGTGTCAGAAGTCTTGCTGCCTCAATCTCAGTGGCCATGTCTGCAATCATGAACTGTATTGCCTGAAACTCTGAAAGCGGTTTTCCGAACTGGCTTCGCTTCTTTGAGTAGTCAATGGAGGCTTCAAGGGCAGCTTTAGCCAAACCTACGCCGATGGTCGAGAGGGCCACTCGGCCTCTATCGATGCATGAGAGGCTTATCTTCAGACCGTCACCCTCTTTCCCCAACAGATTCTCCCTTGGGACTCTACAGTCTTTGAGGAAAATCTCACCTATAGATATCCCTCTCATTCCTGCAAGATCTTCTTTCTCGCCGAAACTGAGACCGGGGGTCTCCTTTTCAACTATGAATGTGCTCAATCCTTTGGAGCCTTTGGTCTTGTCGGTTGAGGCCAAGACGACGTAGAGACTAGCTTGTCCAGCATTTGTGATGTAACTCTTGTCACCAGCTAGTACGTATTTATCACCTTCTGCTTCTGCCTCTGTTGTGATCGAAGCTACATCTGAGCCTCCTGTCCGTTCCGTTGCAGCAAAAGCCCCTAGCTCTTCGCCCTTGGTCATAGATGACAGGTAGGACTTTTTCTGTTCTGAACTTCCAAAAAGACAGATGCTGAAGGCTGAGAGGACATGGGCAACATTTATCGTGGCGGTACTGCAGCACACCTTGGCGATCTCTTCCAAGGCGATACAATAGCTTTGAATGTCCATGCCTGAGCCTCCGTACTCTACAGGGAAAGGTAGACCGAGAAGACCGTGCTCAGCCATTTCCTGAACGTTCTCTCGTGGGAATCTTCCGCTTCTATCGATATCTCTGGCTTTGGAGGCCAACTGCTTGGCTGCAAACACACGTACACGTTGCCGCAGTTCTTGCTGTCTTGATGAAAATGAGAAGTCCAGATACATCGACCCCCAGTCGGTGAAGCTCTTCTAAGAGAAGTCAGAAATTGAGCAAAAAACAAAAGAGGTGTTCAACGTCAGTTAGTGATTCTTGTCGAGGCAGTTACTTGTGACATGCTACTTGCCTAGGAGTGTGCCGAACGTGTTATGGTGATCCTCCTCGTCAGATAGGATCTCTTCATAGAGAAGCCTCGAAACAGGATCATTGTTCTCGATGCATATCTGGATTGCTTTCTTGTAGAGGGCGATTGCCTCCTCTTCTGCTTTTAGATTGTCTTTCAGCATCTTCTCGACACTTCCGCCTGTAACAATAGGTGAAGGTTTCGTTGTCGGAACTCCACCTAGGTAGTCGAGTCTTTCAGCGAACTTCTCTGCATGCTTCATCTCTTCGATAGCAACCTTCTTGAAGATCTCTTCAACCTCCGCGCTCTCTAATCCTATTGCCGTGACATGATGCCACATGTACTGGATCGTTACAGCTATCTCACGAGCTATAGACTGGTTCAGTATCTCCAACAAAGCTTCTTTGCCCATAGAGTCACCTCCAGGAAACAATTAGTAATTGATACTGACAAGTTGAGATATTTAAGGACTTATCTTAACTAGTTTAGCGCCAAAATGCTGCAGGCGCCTCAATTTGACTGTTGGATCTTTATCACGCGACATCCAAGTCGATCTGAGGCACGCGCTTGACTAGAAAGATGGGGTCATCTGCAGTAAGCTCTACTCTCCCAACAGACTGGAATGGGTCACGAGAGGTCTGTCCTTCTGAGGGCGAGGGGCTTGTCTAAGTATTCCGCGCGATACATTCTCTTTACTTGGATGAATTTTTGAACACTCGATGTGGTCTTCTCTTC
>JAPKYM010000323.1 GCA_026394315.1 Candidatus Bathyarchaeota archaeon
GATAAAGTAGAGGTCGTCCGCGGCGACCTATCGAACTGGTCTGAGGTATTCAACGTAGTCAAAGACCACAAGGTAAAGAGTATCTTTCATCTTGGAGCAATGCTCAGCCTACCGTCGGATGCCAACCCATGGGCATCGTACAGAGTCAACGTCAACGGTATGATGCATGTTCTTGAAGCTGCAAGACTCTTCGATGTCGAGAAGGTCATATTCACAAGTAGCAACGCGGTCTACGCAGGATACACCCTGCCTATCAACGAATCCACTATACTGAAACCTGAAAGCATGTATGGACTGACCAAGCTCTTCGGCGAACATCTGGGCCGTTACTATGCAAAGAGGTTTGGACTGGACTTTAGAGCAGTCAGATATCCGGCAGTCGTCGGCCCCGGAGCCAGGACCAAACACATGTCCCAATATCTGCCCTGGATGATTGATCATTCGATCATGAACAAGCCATTTGAGATCTGGGTCGAAGAGGATTGTCGAAACCCCTGCATCTACTTCAAGGATGCAGCCAACGCATTAATAATGCTCCACGATGCACCGAAAGAGAATATCAAGACCCGAGTCTACAACCTCTCAGGACTCTCATACACAGCCAAGGAATTCGTGGCCATAGTGAAGAAGCACTTTCCATCAGCACAGATCACATTCAAACCCGACCCAGAAGTTGTGAAGATAATAGGTAAAGGATTCGGCACGATAGATGAGAGCACTGCCAAGAAAGAATGGGGATGGAAAACGCAGTACAGCATTGACGAGATGATAGAGGACTTCAAAAGAACATACAAATCAGTCAGCACCTAGCAGCAGCGCGCGTCGCAGCCTCAGTATACAAAATCTCTCAATACTGCACACCGCCATCTTCAACGATAAGGACGCGCTTCCCTAAACTCCAGTAACCTCTTGAAGGCCCACCTCTCAGCCCTAACCTCACTGGCTCTCATGCCAGTCCTCTTTTGCTTAATGTGATACAGTTCATGAGCTGTCAGGGTGACCATCGCTTCCCTCCAACTCCTTATCTCATATCTTGGAGCAGTCTTCAATTTTGGATATGAGAACTCGATCGGAAAATTGTCAGGCGATCCAACCCTTATCACAACTAGATCGTTGATTTCATCCCCAACGTTGACAATACTATTGCGCCCAATATTGTGCCAGGCTCGGCCGGCGAAGACCCATTTTGAATTCTTCACGTGAATCTCGATGCCCGTGCAATCCACGCCTCTGGATGCAAAACCCACTAGTTCTTCAACATCTGCCTGAGGATATCTACTGGTATTCTTGATTTTCATCTCGCGTCCTCTCGATGCAGCAGGATTCGGGTTTAGTAACCGTTATTGCATAAAAGGCGTTGCAAAAACGGACACAGCGCTCGCCAGATTCATGAGAACAGATCAACGTCAGTACACACCAAATCTGAAACGGCCTCTTTTCCCTGCTTCTCAACAGGAGCGCGCCCACTCTTCTTGGGCTTGCTTGTCACGTTTGGCGCGCGCTAAAGACCGGAACAGGGCTTATGGAATGGCTCTTCACCCACCCCAAGAAATGAACACATTACAGAAATCATGCTGGGCCATTACGTAACTAGAAAAATTGGTTAATAAAATGAGGGATTAGTCTTCATACAGACGGCGAGTACGTGACTAGAACCGTCTATGCTTTTGAAGACAGTCTCTACAGTAGACTGGTCGTCCTTCTTTCGGTTCGAATGGGACCTCTGTTTCTTTTCCACAATCGGAACATGTTATCTTGTGCATAGTCCTTGGACCGAACCCGCGTCTCTCGAAACCCAAACTCATTCACTCCTTCTTTCCGTTAGTTATACAGATGATACTACCAAAGTAAGATCAACGTATACCGTGTGCACCAGTAGGACCCATAGGATATAACCCTTGCGAAGCCAGAGCCTAGAGGAATACACATCAGTCATGAAAGCTTAAAAAGCGAGCCTAACGATTAGAAGACGATCTTGTTGAAAAACGTAAGCGATGTGCCACACTATGGGCGAGGGAGACCTCGAGGCCAAAGACAATCCATGGGCGAAATTACACGTCTACAATATTTGGTCAGGATCTCCAACAAGTATGGCCTTGACACACATCGATTTCTGAATTGTTTTGTTGAAGCGTGGACACAGAAGGAGTCATTATACAAGGGCATATCGATCCTGTGCCGCCAGAAGACAACGGAGGACGGAGTCTTCCTCCTAACACGAGACCAGAGTGTGATCGCGCAAATCCGCCTAAGTGAGACCACTTTGAGGTATCTACCCACTATCGACGTTGCAAGTCTCCCATCAGACAAATCACCCTCAGCGCGGAGAGCCGAGAAGAGGGGACCGGTCGACGTGAAGATCAAGGACCTAAGTCCGGGAGTAAAATGGGTTAATCTTCGAGCGAAGGTTGTTGAGAAACCAAATACACGAACAGTCTTTTCAAGGATGGGTACCCCTCTCGGGGTTTCAACCGCCACAATTTCCGATAACACAGGGTCTATCAAGTTGCCTTTGTGGAATGCCCAGATAGACATGGTCTCTGTCGGCGACACTGTCCAGATTGAGAATGGTAGTGTGAAGAGATTTAGAGGAGAACTTCAGGTGAGCGTAGGCAGAAAAGGCAGACTCGTGGTTGTCGAGAACAAATGAGATCCTGTTTACACATTCTCAGCGCACACGCTTTAGTAGAAGGATTTAAGTCAAAGATTTTCTATTTCTAACCGAGGATTGGGACTATTCCCCGCTACAAAAGACCGGGCATAACCGAAGAGGAAGTGAAAGCGAAAGTGGTCAAGATGACCCAACAGGTTTGTCCTCAGCGATACGCAGTTGAATTTCGGAAGATTAGACAACTGGGAGACTTGTGGGAAGCAGATGGGACTTATCGTTTACCCGGTAGTGATACTCCTCGAAGATTCACTGTAAGATTCAGCATGCGGGGAACCGTCAAGTTCAAGGATATAGAGCCACCATAGTGTAAACACGAATAAGGTAACCAGAGCGATACGAAAGAGTCTTCAACAGATCACGAGATTTTTTCTGGCTGCCAAGAGTTGAACAGCAGCAGGATGCATTATCTAGCGCGCGCGGCTCGAAACCGCAGCGTGCCCGAGACATGTAGGATCGTCTTTTTCGGAAGTTGCGCACTGACAGCTTAATGCCCAGTTTTGTCAGTCAGAAGTGCGAGTGGCCACAGAATGCTGTGGCACTTCTCTCTGAATCTGGGCGTTCTTGATAACGTTACCGCCGACTTTCTGTATTCTTTCAAAGTTGGCTCGCTGGGGTGGCGTAACCATCGTTATGGCGATTCCTTTCTTTCCTGCTCTTCCTGTTCTTCCAATTCTGTGGAAGTATGAGTAAGGATCGTCTGGGACGTCGAAATTGATTATGTGAGTTACTCCGTCGATGTCCAAGCCTCTGCTGGCCAAGTCTGTTGCGACCATTATTCTGCTGCGACCCTTCACGAAGGCCTCCATCGCTCTATCACGCTGTCCTTGTGACAGATTGCCATTTATGGCTACTGAGGATATTCCCCGCTCATGCAACATACGGTTCAGCCAGAATGTGTCCCTTTTGGTTCGGCAGAATACTATAGCACGACCTACCTTCTCACTGTGGAGGAGTCGGATAAGCGATTCAATCCTTTTCTTTGTGTCTGTAACGAGAAAATGCTGCTCAATCTCTTTGACGTTTAGATCGATAGATTCTATGAGGATCTCACGAGGATTCTTCATATACCTCCGGGCGAGCTTCAGAAGCTCTTGTGGAATCGTAGCTGAGAACAGTGCTGTTTGATGTGCCCCACTGGTAGCTCTTAGGATTTGCTCCACGTCTTCGATGAAACCCATGTCAAGCATTCTGTCAGCCTCATCCAGAATAACACACAAGACTTCATCCAGTTTGAGTGATTTGCGGTCGATGTGATCCAGAAGTCTTCCTGGTGTACCAACTATGATTTGCGGCCGTTCTCTCATAGCATCCAGCTGAGCGTATATTGATTCGCCTCCATACAATGCGAGGGCGCGTTTGTATGTGTTCTTTGCGTAGGAATTTATTTCCCGCGCAACTTGGACTGCGAGTTCTCGCGTTGGCACAACTATGAGTGCTTGAACGGCTGGATTCTTCTCGTCGATTATTTCCAGAATTGGCAGACCGAACGCTGCGGTCTTACCACTACCTGTGTGAGACTGACCTATTACATCACTTCCGCTCCACAAAATCGGAATTACTCTTTCCTGAATCGGGAAGGGTTTCTTGAATCCTAGATCATCTAGTGCGCCGACAATCTTTGGATTAAGGCCCATATCTTCGAAACTATTCATTTGTTATGTCTCCTTTTGCTCGACAACAATAGCCGCACGGCTATCGTGTAAATCCGAAAAATTCGACCTACTACGGGATCGGTAATTCAGCTTCACACTAGGTTCGATGCGGGATATGCTGCGTTAGAGCTTGTTTGGTCTTCAGCGGTGTCTTTCTAGTGAAGTACTGTTCCACTGAATAACCTTCTGCCCGAACAGAGGAAAGCGCCCTTTATAAAGTGCGTGGCCGCAAGACCGAAAAGGCCGAGACCGTTGGCACCAGCGTTAAGACATAACTGGGCCAACTTGAGTCCCAGCTTGACCCATGAAACCTGGATATTTCTGATAGCATCATTCAAGATCAGTCTTGACACTGCGTGCATCTTCACATCTTCAGCGCCAGTTGCGCCCGGTCGAGCCATTCCATTTCTATAGATCGCCGTGTTGGGATATGTGAAGCTTAGGGGAACGAATTCAGTGAAGCCTGAAGTCTCGATTTGAATCTCTCTTAACAATGCCAGGTGACTGACCCAATGTTCTGGCTTGTCTACATGACCGTACATTATGGTCGAAGTCGTGGGTATTCCCAATCTGTGTGCCGTCTTGATTACCTCGACCCACTTTTTCGTAGTCATTTTCCCCGGGCAGATGATTCGCCTGATTTGATCGTCTAGGATTTCGGCTGCTGTACCAGGCATACTGTCCAAGCCTGCCTCCTTGAGCATCCTGATGCTCTCAGTTATGCTCAGCCCAGCTCCTTCGGCTCCATGGACGATTTCCATGGGTGAGAAAGCGTGTATATGGATTGACGGAGCCCTCATCTTGATGGTCTTGCAGATTTCTGCGTAGAAAGAGGCGTCGATTTTTGGATGCAAACCCCCCTGGATGCAGACCTCAGTGGCGCCCATTCTCCAAGCCTCTTCGGCCCGTTTTGCTATCTCTTCCACAGAGAACAGATATCTGTCAGGCGCATCGGGCGCTCTGCTGAAGGCACAGAAGCCACATTTTGCGATGCAGACGTTTGTGAAGTTTATGTTGCGATTGACCACGTATGTCACAGTGTTGCCTACCGTTCTCCGTCTCAGCTCGTCAGCAACCATAATCAAAGCATTCAACTCCTGGCCTTTGCACCCAAAGAGCCCGATTGCATCATCCCGGGAAGGAGGCTTGCCCTCAAGTGCTCGTTCAAGTATGCGAGAGACTGCTGGGTCGATGGAACATGAGATTCTGTTGAAGAGGTCTCCTGACGGAGCGTATCTTCTCTTCTAAGCTGCTGGGTAGGTAGCCATCCATTCTCACTATGTATTCCGGATAGACTGGCAACCGGAGAATTAATTCAAACCCTGCTTCATTTGTGACCTTTCTAAGGGTGTCAATTTCAGGCCAAGGTGCTTCTGGGTTAACGAGATCCTTTGTGAGATTTGAAACTCCTCCCCAGTCGTTTATCCCTGCGCAAAGGAGATCCCGATAGGCTCCCGGAAGTAGGTTTGGCGGGCTTTGTATGTTGGTTTTTCCTTGGAAGATCAGCCTGGCTGCAGCTACAGTCTTGACCATATCGATCATCGTTGGCTGTGGGGCCAGTTCCATAGGTGTCTGAGGTTGGGCTTTGAAATTCTGAATTATGATCTCCTGTATGTGACGATACTTATCGTGCAGCAGCTTCAGATCGAATAATGAGTCTATACGCTCTTCAAGTGTCTCGCCTACGCCTATCAAGATCCCTGTCGTAAATGGGATCTTCAGCTGTCCAGCCACCTCTATTGATCTCAAACGGACTTCTGGATTCTTTCCCGGACTGTGTTCATGTGCTCCGCCTCTGTTGCATAGTCTTTTGCTTGAGCTCTCCAACATTAACCCCATGCTTGCATTAACATCTTTCAGAATCGCTAAATCTTCATTGGATAGAACTCCGGGATTGCTGTGGGGAAGCAGGCGGGTTTGGCACGTAACCATTTCACACATGTCTCGGAGATACTCGATTATTGTCGAGTAACCTAGCCGCTGTAAGTAATTTCTTGCCTTGGGGTGTTCATATTCGGGGGCCTCACCAAGGACGAAAAGGGCTTCTTTGCATCCGGATTCATCACCTTTTCTTGCGAGGTTCAAGATTTCTTCAGGAGACATTATTCGGGCCTCAGGGTGCTCAGGATCTTTTCTGAACCCACAGTATCCGCATCTGTTCCTGCACATGTTTGTTAAAGGGATGAAGACCTTTTTCGAGTAACTTATGCGAAGACCTTTCTCCCGATCTCTAATCGTCGATGCTACTTGCACTACATCTTGAAGGTCATTGAGATTGGCGTTGATGAGAGCGCAGGATTCGTCTTTTGTGGGCGGCCTTCCATCAAGTGCCCTGTTCAGTATCTCATCAATCTGGGGGTCATGCCCTTCGCGGTCTTGCTTCATCCAGTAACCTCTTGAGAGAATACCCTGTATGTAAGTACAATATCTTCGCCGTAGCGTTCGATTCTTTGCAGGGCCAGTCTCATTCCGTCTGCTATCTTGGTCACTCCTTCACCTTCAACAAGGGTTGTAGCATCCCTTCCCCCCACGATCATTGGAGCGAGAGCAACACGGACCTCGTCCACCAAGCCATATCGGAGTAGGCTCCAGTTTACGTTGCCGCCTCCTTCGACCATTACTCTCTTGATTCCTCTCTGATGAAGTGAGAGCAGCAGTGACTGCAAATCCACCTTACCAATGGATCCAGTGACTATGACTTCTGCTCCAGCAGAGCGCAATGCTTCGACTCGCTCTTTAGGAGCGTTTCTGGCTACGGCTACTAGCGTGGGTTCTTCTCCGCGTCTGGTCAGTACTCTGCCTGTCAGCGGTGTTCGTGCATTGCTGTCAAGAACTATCCTCATCGGACTTTTTCCTTTGACTCGATTCACTGTCAGACTTGGATCATCTGTCAGGACGGTTTCTATTCCCACCATTATTGCATCTACGTCGGCTCTGAGCTTGTGGACTCTAAGCAGGTCTTCCTCACAGGATATTCTGGAATCCCGCGTCTTGGTAGCAATCTTGCCATCCAAGGTCATGGCAGCGCTTAGGATCATGTAGGGCCGATCTCTGCGTTGTTCAGAGTGGGTTGCTCGTTCAGCTTGCCATATGACTTTGATATGCGATCTCCCCCTTCAGCATAACTAGGCATACATTATCGCTTTGAGCCCTGTGGGTCACAGCCGTTAGAGGGTCTTTTGTGTGTTTGAGATTTCTTGAAGCCAAGTCAAGTACTACCAGGTCAGCATGCTTTCCCTCCTCTATCGAACCTGTCTCGTGATCGATACCGAGAACTCTTGCTCCGCTAATGGTTGCAGTCATTAGCACTTCTCTCGGCTTCAAATATCGGCTGGCGATCTTTTCTATTCGGTACGCTTTGGTAGTGAATTTCATCTCTTCAAGCATATTGGGTGAATTAAGCATCACGTTATCTGTTCCAAGTCCAACGACAATGCCTCTGTCAATCATCTCTTGGATCGGGGGAAGCCTAAGACCCAACGTTGCATTTGTCCGCGGACAGCAAACAACCCTAATGTTATGTTCCTCAACCAAATCCAAGTCCTTTGGTGAGGCATAAGTCAAATGGACCAGTATGTCAGCTTCGAGGTGCTCGATAGCCCGCTCCACTTCGCTGAGACCGGTTCGTTCTTTTGAGATCCTTTCAGAATCTGGATTCTCGGCAGCGTGAGTTGCTCTCAGCTTCGCTTGTACTTTGGCCATTTTAGCCACCTGTCGGAGTGCCTGATCTGTTGCATCGTTCGGGCTGCTTGGTGCTACCCCGTCAGTCGCAGCAATCAATCCCTCAAGTGCGTCTAGAGACTCCTGTTCTATTTCGCCTCTGTTCTCCTCCAACTGTTCTTTTGAGAATGTATACTCGCTTCGTCCGAAGATGAAAGCTCTGATCTTCTTGTTGCGTAGCGCTTCAAGAAGTATCCTAGCCCCATCAATTGCCCCTTCTCGAAAGTCGGCAAAGGTAGTTGTTCCAGAGCTTAGCATATCGAGCAAGCTGTTTTCAATAGCTTCAAGAATGGTCTGTCTTTCGGTGGTCTTCAGTAGTTGATGTTTGAGCCCATTGGGTGGTTGGAAAAGTTCAATGAGATTTTTGCCGAAGCCCACGTCCTTGAATGCAGAATCTCCAATGTGTGTGTGGGCGTTTATGAGTCCGGGCATGATCATGGATTCTTCGAATTGGATCCTTCTGTCTGCATCAGGAGCTTCTCCAGATCCTATCTCGGCAATTCTCTGATCATCTATCAGAATGTATCCGTTTTTGATAAGATCCATCTGGTCTCCAGTTACTAGAAACGGGGCTTCTATGAGTGTCTTCATTACTAATTATCAACCAGAGGGGCTGAGAGAATGTGTATTGATTCATTTCCTTTGCTAGATCTGATCTTATCCAAAGCGCGACTGGCGAGACTTAGGGCTTCTACGGCCGATCTTCCTCTGCCTATTCCAGCTTTCAGTGACAAGTGGAGCTGCCCAGATACACATTTGAGAACCTGATCATACTCCGCTTCCTTCAGTCCATTGGATACCACCAGGAAATTGTCTCCCCCAGCAAAGAAGACCAAGGCGTTTCTGGAAAGGAACTCTTTCGCTAGAATGTCATGGACTTTAAGCATTGTCGTGAAGGCATTGTAGGCAGGTATTGTGTCAGTAATCTTTGACGTTGAGTCATTCACATCTATGTGAGCGATCTGAACAAGCCCGTCAAGCGTCGAGGGAAGCTGCCCGTCCACTGCAAGCACTTTTCTGCGTTCTTCGAGCTGTGATCCGCCTTGATCCTGGAGTACACGAGAAGCTTTCTCCTGTGCTTCTGTCGGATAAACCCCCGCACCTATCCCTAAGCTTATCGTTATGGGAAAACGCTCACAGATTCTCTCTTGGATCTTCCTGTGAACATTGACATCAATTCCGTTAGTTACCGCTAGCATATTGTCGAATCTACCGTAGAATACGAACCCCCTCTTCAACGAGAATAGCCGCTGAATCTCCGCGTAGAGCTTTGACTGCAAGATCTGGAGGTCAGGTTCGCGGTCCGGGCCGAGCCTCCTCGTCCACGGTCCATAATTGTCTATTTGGATTAGTGTTATCTGTATATGGCTTTTTGTCATCATACGTCCTTCTCTTGACTTGTTGTGATGCTGCAGTTCATTGCAGATCTCTGGCGCGCCTATGTCAAGTTACTATTTTATTCTTTCCTTTTGGCCGCGTACTTAGGGCTCGGGTTCATCCGGGTCTTAGGGCTTCTTGTCTAGAAGCGCTCTCGAGTCGTACTAACTAGCATTTTGTTTGGGTCAAAGCGTTTCGGAGCGCTTTCGTTTCAGGATTATTTCAGTGCGCGCTAGACAAAGAGCCGCAGTTAATCAGGGGTTGTTGTTCTCGAGCTGTTTGATTCTAGTTTCAACGAAGACTTTTATCGCGTGCTTACTTTCTCTTCACTGAATTCTCTTTTTCTTGCTGCTTCTTTAGGTGTTGCTTGATTTTGTTCAGCAGATCCTCTGCATTTATCGGTTTTATCATGTATCCGTTGGCGCCTTTGTTCACTGCTTCTATTGCGGTTTCCATCGATGGATAGCCTGTCAAAATTATCTTGACCATTCCCGGAGGCTTCTCTTTGATCTCTGTCAGGAGTCTGGTGCCTTCCATGTCTGGAAGACGGATATCGATGATGGCGAGATTGTAGTAGTTTCTGCTAGACTTCTCGATTGCCTCTTTTCCATCTTCCGCTGTGTCCACAAAGTATCCTTGCGCTTCAAGCACTGCTGCCAGGCTTCCCCTCACGCTCTCATCGTCATCAATTACGAGGATTTTTGCTGGTTCACTCATGCCTCTTTTCCTCTGAGTTTCACGAAGACTCGTGAGATTGAGTTTATAAACATCTACAGTTCGCCAGGAATAAGCTCGAGCCCTTCGTGTGCAGAGACATCCCGAGGGACACGGCTGGACCTCTGCACTCATCTCCTGCTAGTATAGGTCAAGATTATTGTCGCTTGCCCCGCCAATATGGCCTTAGTGCTGCATGACAGTATTTACGCAAATTTTGACAGCTTACCGCATGCGAGCGCGCGCTTCTTACATATTCGGCTCAAAATCTATCACTAGGCATTCTTGACGCCCAGAATCAAGCTTTGGCGTGTGCTTCGGTGCGCTACCGGCGGAGCTAGATGCAAAGCATAAGAGGTTTAACGACAAATAGTCAGTCATAGGTGGGCAAGATGGCCACTGGCAAGACTCTCATAGCATATGCAACAAAGGGCGGTGTTACCGAAGACGCTGCTTCCCTGATTGCAGAAATCCTTAGTAACAAGTATAATCTTGAGGTCGATATCGTCAACCTTGGAAAGACCGCCCGTCCCGATCTCGAGCAATATAGGAATGTGATAGTTGGAAGCGGTGTAAGGATGCAAAGAGTGTACAGGAAAGCCTTGAAATTCCTAGGGAACAACTTCGAGAACAAGAAAGTGGCAATATTTCTTTCATCAGCTGAAGCAGGAGATCCAAAAAGCCATGATCAAGCTATCTTGAAATACATCATGAGAAATCTTGCTAAACTTCCAAATGTAAGGCCTGTTGCAGCCGAGGCTTTTGGCGGCCGAATAAGGTTCTTTGGAAAAACGATTGCAGACACTCGCAACATGGAAAAAGTCAAAGCATTGGCAGAGGATCTGGGAAAGAAGCTTGATTAGTAGCACGCGCTAATGACGCCCATTGACTCGGACTACGCTTGCCGGTAGGATTGATCGGTGAATTAGAAATGCTAGGCTTTTCAGAATCATCGAAGTTGAAACTTCGCCAGTATGTGGACACCCTCAACTTTGACCATTTCTTAGCAATTACTGATGAAACGGGCATGCTCCAGTTCTCAAAGTTCAGTATTCCAGACAGAAGGCTTGGCTACACAACAGATGACAATGCACGAGCCTTGGTTGTATCTACAAGGCAATATGAGCTGAAAATGGATGATGGCTGGGCAGCTCTGGCCTCTAAGTTCCTCTCTTTCTTAATGTGGATGCAGAGGCCGGACGGAAGTTTCCACAACTTCATGAGCTACACGCGTGAAGTCAGTGACGATTATGATTCAGGCGATCATTTGGGCAGAGTTCTATGGGCCACAGGCTGCGTTGTCGATTCACATCTTGCAGTCGGTGTTCGGGCTTCTGCAAAAGAAGTCTTTGACAAAGCCCTACCATGGGCTATTCAATCGACATCTCCTAGAGTTGTCGCGCATGCAATCAAAGGCCTATGCGGTTACCTCCGCCAAAATAGTGAAGACGAGAATGCCAAGCGAAATTTGTCATACTTGGTGAACAAGCTCGTCAAGCTGCACGTACAAAATTCCTCTGACGAATGGAGATGGTTTGAGGGCATACTCTCTTATGAGAATTGGCGGCTGCCCGAGAGTCTCTTTCAAGCTTTTTCGGCTGGAGAAGAATGCTTAGAGATTGCAGTGAAATCTCTTGAGTTTCTGATCGATATCGAATTCAGAGGTGATATGCTGATTCCAATAGGATCTGGAGGCTGGTACCCTCGAAATGGTGTTAGGGCCGAATTTGATCAGCTGCCAGTAGAGGCTGGATCGGCTGTTGAAGCATTGGCAACTGCAGCCAAAGCCGTGGGTTCTTCATATTATTGGGATCTCGCGTCGAAAGCCACTGAATGGTATCACGGAACAAATCTGAAAGCCGTTAAGTTATACGATGCTAGAACTGGCGCATGTTGCGACGGGATAACTCCAGAAAGTTTAAACCTGAACCAAGGGGCTGAGTCGACGCTCTCATATCTATTAGCGGTGACTCGGCTCCAAAGCATAGCACTGGGTCAAGCTACGAGCTACTGATTCTGCTTGACAAGCCATTCGAGAAGCTCATCAAGTGGTGCTGTTGCCAGACAGGTCACCGTGTCCGCTGCACCGTAGAAGACATAGAGAATTCCGTCCAATACCATTGAGGCTTCTGGAAACACAACCATGTTAACAAACCCGTACTTCTCGTAGGGTTCAGTCGGCTCCAGTATGGGTGTCTTCGATCTGGCCACGATCTTAAAAGGTTCATCAAGATCTGCTAGTGCGACACCTACTCTGTAAGTAAGGTTGTCGTCAACACCGTGGTATATCATCAGCCAACCTTCTGGCGTCTTGATGGGGGGAGGACCAAGTCCGATCTTCTTGTGTTCCCAAGATTCCTCTGGCTTCATAATTGTATATGTTTCTAAGCTGCGCAGGTATTCGGACCAGTATTGAGATCTTACCTCATAATTGGACAGAGCCTCAAATTGAGGTTTGTTGAAATATGCAATCTGTATTGAAGGTTCAATCCGATGAATCATCACGAGATGGCCATTGATAGTTTCGGGAAAAAGAGCCGCATCCTTGTCCGCCAGTTCAGGTCCGATGATACCTTTTTTCTCAAATTTCGTTCGATCGGAACCAGATGCCAAGGCCACTCTTGTCCCCGTCCTCGAATACGCAGTGTACAGCATATAGTATCTGCTTCCGATCCTTGTGATTCTTGGATCTTCGCAACCAAGATGCTCCCATCGATATTTTGGAGCCACGATCGGATGATCCAATCTCTCAATTGACTTCAGATCGCGATCAAATGCAGCGTATCCTATGGATGAAATCTGTTCTCGGTCGACTGATCTATAGAACAAATGGAATATATCATTCTCAAGAATTCCGCCAGGATTGAATGTAGCCTTCTCTTCCCAACTGTTTCTTGGACGCGGTTCTATCAGGGGATTCAGATGAGACCTTTGGAGGGTAAACAGTCTGACTACCTACTATGAATACCAGATGGTCTCAACGGTCAAACTGACCACCCTCTTAAGCCTTTTCTCTACAAGAATCCTCTGCTTACAGATAGCTAATAATTCACTTGACACTCCCACGGCTAAAGCCAGGGGATTCTAGCTTCTATCATGGTCATTGGTTGGTGGGTCACTGCCCTTCTAGGCTGCCACCTCATTCCATCCCATTTTAGAAGTTTAGGGTGTGTCATCACCCTGATAGCTGTTTCTTCATACTGAAGGTTTGCCATGTTCAAGACACCAATAGCATCTCTATGAGCCTCCAATCCACATTCTAGACACTTGAAGAGTCTGCCTTTTCTCTCAATGTTTTCTGAGCTGCATCTTATGCATCTGCTGGAGGTCTTGTATTCGCTTACTTCTTTCACTCTTATGCCGTAT
>JAPKYM010000239.1 GCA_026394315.1 Candidatus Bathyarchaeota archaeon
ACTTCTTCATTGGATACCACATTTCTTGGGGATTAGCTTCTGGAGGCCATATGACGATCTTCTTGGCATTCTGCCATTGTATTACACCCATTTTATGTCCGGTCTGCCACCCTGTCACTGGATCTACCTTGAATTTTCCGTAGAAGGTCGTCATCTCCAGTTCTCCAGCAGCTTTCCTTACTGAATCAGAGTCCAATGGATTCTTGGATAGCTCCATTGCCCTTTGAAGGACGAGCCCCTGCTGGAATCCTGTTGCTGCCGTATACTCTGGCAGGTCATTATACTGGTTCTGGTATGCTGCTATAAACTCGTCATGACTTGGGCCAAATTCTTGCCGGAAAACCATGCCTTTCTCCCATTGAGTGCAGCTGACATTTCCTTCAGCCAATTTGCCTAGCGCTTCATGATATTTAGTAAAGACTGTGCCAGTTCCAGACCAGATGAGTTTGATGTTGAAGTCCAGTTCTTTCATCTGCTTTACCATTAATACTGCGTCGCCATAGGAGCCACCGTTAAGCAATATGGTAGGGTTGGTGGCCTTGGCCTTGGTTAAGAGTGGCGTGAGGTCTGTTGCTTGTGCGCTGTAACTGTCATAGAAGACAATGTTGAAACCTTTCTTCTCTGCATATGCCTTGCCATATGTTCCGGCGGTCATACGGAAGACGTCGTCGCCATGGGTGATCGCAATATTCTTTGCGTCAGGATCTTTCGGCAGTATGTCATCCCATATCATGTCTAAGATGGTGGGCATATATCCTGGTCCGTTGGTGATTGTATGGATTACGTATTTCCAATCCTTGTAGTCTTTGGGATTAAAGGAGCAGGTGCCAAATATCTCAAGCTTCTTATATTTTTCGACCATCGGGACTGTTGCCACTCCGAGAGGACCCCAGACAGGACCGAATAGGAAGTCTGCTTTGTCCTCCACAATTAGCTTCTCATAGAGTCTTGGCACGTTCTCAGGTTTGGATTCGTCATTGTACAGTACCAGTTCAACTTCGTAGGTGTTTCC
The DNA here is from genome assembly GCA_026394315.1 of Candidatus Bathyarchaeota archaeon. Lineage (GTDB taxonomy): Archaea > Thermoproteota > Bathyarchaeia > 40CM-2-53-6 > RBG-13-38-9 > JAPKYM01. Next base: position 1,013 of record JAPKYM010000239.1, read on the forward strand.
ATCGCCAGCTTTTATCCCGCCAGCTTCGTTCACCATTTTCGCCCATAGCTCGTTTCCCTGCTTCTCGCTTATTCCGTTGAGGGTTTCTTGTCCAGTAAGCGGCTTGGTTCCGCCGATCTTGACTTCCTTTTTTCCACCACTCGTCGACGTGGTAGTTGTTAGACTTGTCGTTGGTGCAGGAGGTCTGTAATATTGGGATATTCCGTATCCAGCAGCGGCTACCGCCCCGACAGCGACCACTGCTCCAGCATACTTAAGGCATTTACGCCGACTCATCTTATCTTGACTCAACATTTCAACTCCAAGAGATGTTCCCAGTTATTATTCGATCCTAGGATTCGAGATACTTAAATTGGTTATCATTGAAATTCTTGGCGTAGCGCACGCCGGTATGTGTATGCGGCAGATCAGTTTGAGAGAAGTTAACGTCTCTGAGATCACCTCTGTGGTCAAGCGACTGTGCATAGACGCCAACATCTATCTTGACAAGGACGTCGTTGAGAAGATCGAGGAGTCCGTAGAGAAAGAGGATTCGCCGATAGGGAGAGAGATCCTAGGACAGATACTAGCCAACGCTCGAATGGCCGCTGAAGAGCAGATGCCCATGTGCCAGGACACGGGAGTCGCCGTTGTCCTTGTTGAATTAGGACAAGATGTGCATGTGTCTGGAGGCGATCTCAACAAAGCGATCAATGAAGGCGTTCGCCAAGGCTATCGGGACGGCTATCTGAGAAAATCCATGGTGGATGACCCTGTCTTCGACCGAAAAAACACACAGGACAACACACCGGCGGTGATTCACATAGAGATCGTTCCTGGAGATGCGGTCAAGATCACATTGGCACCGAAAGGAGCTGGCTCAGAGAACATGAGCGAGGTCAGAATGATGAAGCCTGCCGACGGAATTGAAGGGATCAAGGATTTTGTTGTTGACAGGGTTAGGAGATCAGGCGGGATGCCTTGCCCTCCAATTGTTGTTGGGGTTGGGGTCGGAGGGAATTTTGAGCAGTGTGCCTACCTGTCAAAGAAGGCCCTACTTAGGCCGCTTAACCTGAAGAATCCCGACCCTAGACTTAACGCCCTGGAAGAGGAACTCCTGCTGAGAATTAACAGACTTGGCATAGGTCCCTTAGGCTTGGGCGGTAGGACGACCGCACTAGCGGTCCAGATCCTGACAATGCCTTGTCACATAGCGAGCATGCCGGTCGCAGTGAACCTCCAATGCCATGCCCAGAGACACAAGACAGCCACTATTTGAGAGGACAGAGAGGCATGACCAAGGAAGTACTCTTACGCACGCCTCTGAATGAGGAGAAAAATGCGAAGCTTGAGGCTGGTTTCAAGGTTCTTCTATCCGGAAAGATCTACACGGCAAGAGACGCTGCACACAAAAGACTAGCCCAATTGATCAAGGAAGGCAAGAGCCTGCCCTTTGATCCAAGAGGTCAAGTTATCTACTACGTAGGACCGACCCCTGAAAAGCCTGGAAGGATAGTCGGTTCTGCAGGGCCCACAACAAGCGGCCGCATGGATCCCTACACACCCACACTACTGGACGCTGGAGTAAAGGGGACTATCGGCAAAGGACAACGCAGTAGAGAAGTCATCGACGCAATAATAAGAAACAAGGCAGTCTACTTTGCTGCAACTGGAGGCGCGGCAGTCCTTATTGCCAAGAGTATAAGGAATTCGAAGTTAGTCGCATATGATGATTTGGGTCCCGAAGCCATCAGAGAGCTTGTGATAGAGAATTTTCCATGCATTGTAGCCATTGACAGCCGCGGTAGAAATCTCTACGAGGAAGGGGTAAAGAAGTATCAAATCCCGTAGCAGACAAAGTGGGAATACGAATTCAATTCCGTCTAGCTTGCACTTTCATGCCTATCAGGTACGATGCTTTGGCGCGCACTCCCTGAGGAAACAATATCCGCGTAGAATGACCATGTAGCGCTTGCTTGTTGAGGCAAGTACCGCTAAGCTTAAAGAATTCCGCAAACGACTGACTTTTACGCGAGATAGGCCCAAAACCGTGGCCAAATAGTGAAACTATTTATTGGAATCCAGCTCCGGAGTCAGCTGCAAATGATAAGGGAAACCGCCCTAGACCTGACAGGGAATACGCCACTAGTGAAGATAAGATGTCTGACTGAGAAAGACGATGCTACTATCCTTGCTAAACTAGAGATGTTCAATCCTTCAGGCTCGGTCAAGGACAGGATAGTCAAATACATTGTCGAGAATGCTGAGCGGGGAGGACATCTCAAGAAGGGTGATACAATAGTCGAGGCCACTTCTGGTAACACAGGAATCGCCCTTTCAATGATCGGCACCATGAAGGGCTACCGAGTCAAGATCTTCATGTCCAGAACCGCCAGTCAGGAAAGAAGAGAGATTATCAGATCATATGGTGGCGAGATCTTAGACCAGACAAATGGTCAATTGGATGCATTCATAGCTGGCATCGGTACTGGTGGCACGATCACTGGAGTTGGCAGACGATTGAAGGAGCATAGGTCGGGAATACAGGTCATAGGTTGTGAGCCAGATCTGGAAACAAAGATCGAGGGGTTACTCAATTTCACCGACTCCAAATGTAAGCCGCAAATACTTGACCTAGAATTAGTAGACGAATTAGTCAGGGTCAAGGATCAAGACGCACTTAAGATGACGAGAGAAATTGCCAGAAGAGAAGGCCTCTTCGTAGGAGTCAGCTCCGGAGCCGTCATTCACGTGGCATTGCAGAAGGCAAAAGAGCTGGGAAAGGATAAACGCGTAGTCGTAGTCCTAGCAGACGGAGGCTCAAAATATTTGAGCACGACTGCTTTCAAAGAACCCGGATAGATCACTATCTCCCTTAGAAGAGCTCATGTAGCCCTTGTATTGATTCTAGCATGTCGCGCGCTTCAGATCAGATAGTCTCTTCAGGCTTTCGGTATACGGTTCCTTGGGATGATGCTATGAGTCTTCCATCTTCAGATCTCACTGCAATGCGATAGAGTCCTGTTCTTCTGCCAAGGCTCTCTTCGAAGGCCTCTGCAATAAGAGTCATCCCTTCGGTAGCGGGCAAGCAGTAGTTTATGTTCATGCACAGGGCTACTGCCTTCTGGCCGCGTGAATTCCCGGCAGCAGCAAATGCTGCGTCTGCAAGGGCAAATATTGCTCCGCCATGAGCTACCTTGTGAAGGTTAACCATCTCTTTTGTGACGAGCATAGTTACCTTACTGTATCCTTTCTTCAATTCCAAGAGCCTGATGCCCATGAATTTTGCGAAGTTATCGTCCTCTATTCTGCTGCGAATCTCATTAGA
>JAPKYM010000354.1 GCA_026394315.1 Candidatus Bathyarchaeota archaeon
GATGGTGATTTTGTCTTTTATTTTGCTGAGGTTGATGAATGGTGTACCATACCTGTTACAGAGTTCCAGCATCCCAGTGGCCTCTGCAGCGCGATCAGCCCTCGTCACAGTCGCATCAGATTCAACAACAAATACTCTATCGTTGACCTTGCCTATCTCTTGAATGAGTGCCTCCACAATGATGGGATCGGTTGTAGCTCCAGTGTCCCAGGTCTTGGTGGTTATGAAATTCACCTTGATCAGAACAGGCTTGTCCACTAGCTTCTGACATGCACCGATGGAATTGAGTGCTTTCTTGACGGTCTGAAGCGATCTCTGGCCTCGGACAAGAGCCACTCTGGAAGAAGCTCTCTTCAACTACCAGACACCTGAAGATCTTGTAGTCATGAAAAGCGTGGTTGAACGCTAATGGCTAGGGTTTCTCAGCTAATTCTTTCTCCAACAGTTCTAGAAGGGTCTTCGTCCGTTCCTCCCCAGAAAGGATCTCCAGCTGTCTTATGTTAAGGGGATCGATCTTCTCTCGAATAAGCCCGATCTCTTCATCTGTGGGCGGAGTCGTTTCAAGAATGCCTCTCGGAATTGGAATCTCAAATCCAGTATTCTCCTTGATCTGTTCAGGGCTTACCCCGGGGTGAATGCTGTGCACTCTCATACTTCCAAAATCTGCGTCAACCTTGAAGACCCCAAGATTTGTTACCACACGTATCTGCCTTCGGGTCTTTGCAGCCTTAGCCTCAACTCCCAACCCTCCGAGATAATCGACTCGCTCGACAAAGACCCGCCTTTCATGCCTTGGAACGTAGTAGACAGTCCTGGGGTAAAGCGGTGAAACATCTGGGATTCCGAAACCGCCGGGAAGCCTGATCTTGGCATCATCCTTTCCAATAAGTGAATTGTTTGAGTTGCCGTACTTGTCGATCTGAGCGGGCCTGAAGAATTCGATTATAGAATCAGTTCTTTTGAAGAGGGTCTCATAGACCTCTGTCTGGGTTCCTTGATGTACAGCCTTCTCCATAGCTCTGAACTCGTTGTAGAGTATCGAGATCCTGCGCGGTTCATCTATGTGCACTAGTATGTTGCCTGCCAGTTGCATGATGGTTGCCTGAGGGGCATGCGTTGCCTTGGCTAGATAGTACGCTACAAGGGCCATGGGCGTGGTCAGGCCTTGAGCTGCAATGTCATTGTTCTGAAGCTCACGAGCCATGCACACGATCATCATCTCATCGGGCGTGTAGCTGTTCAAATCCTCCACCTACCTCTGCATCTCAATCTTCTTTCTGGACTCTTCTCCGACCTCATCAAGATATGACTCGAAGGAGTCCAAACCAGTGATGTATCTTCTCAAGTATTCATCGATCTTTCCGGTCTTTGCTGATTCCAGATAGGAGATCATGTGCCAAAGGTCATAGGTATAATACGGATAGCAACTTGTAGGGTGAGCACCATACCGGCACTCGACCACGGCATCTACGAAGGTTGAAGGAAGATTCGTCATTGAAGGTACCTTCATAATCTCATCGGTGGTGACTATCTTCTCAGCACTCAGGATGACTTTCTTTGATGCCTTGGCCAAGAGTAGGTCAATAGCAGTCACTCCTTCGACTTGGGCATTACCATATTGATCAGCCCTCTGAGCGTGTATGAGTGTCACATCAGGGACAATTCTTGGATACGCGACAAGCGGCTCGCCAGTAATGGGGCTGTCAAATATCTTGTATCCCAAAGCCTTGAGTATGTCTGTGCCCATCAAGAGCTTGCTGGGAATGAACTCCGCTTCAAAGGCTGTCGCTTGGAGACCTGCCATAATCGAGTACTCTGTGTGTTCTGTGAACTTGATCCTTCCAGTCTCGGCTGCCTTTCTGAAGTTCGGAGCGAATCCTAGAATCTCAAAGCCCACGTAAGCGGCCTCCACGCCCTCGACAGCTCCCGCTGCAACAAGCAGATCCACATCAGGTCCACCGCCCAAGGTCAGGACTCTGAGCCCCTTGGTTCCAGATCTGAGGACTTCGTGAATCAAGCTCATGGGCTTACGGTGGATCGTTAATCCTCCGACTGCGACCCGCATACCGTCTTTGATGATCTTGGAGGCTTCCTTAGAACTTACAAGTTTTCTACTCATGTTCTCGCCCTTATGACCACAATTACGGACAAGAAGGAGATGAGCCAGGGACATCTAAAAAGCATGGGCTCGTCACCCAATGCCAAAAATGAGACCTGCTACGCCTGCCATGGCACTGAGGTGAAGGTGATGCAGATGAGATGACCATACTTGGTGAGCAGATAAGTAAGGTTGAATCAAGGTTCCAAGAAGGCATCAAGCAACTTGAGACAAAGGCCACGGAGTTTCTGGACCGAGTTGAATTCGAATCAAGAGTAAGCGACCTTCAGACAAGAGTCCTTGAATCGATACCAAAGATGGAAGCTGAACTAAAGAGCATAGAGACAAGACTGACGAGAGCTATCCAGAAGCCAGAGCTCGAGACAAAACTTGCAGAGATGGAAAAGAAAATCTACAGCCTCACTACTGAGATTGAGGCTCTGAAAGGAAGAGTAAAGGACTTGGAAGTCCCAGACGTCTAGACTAGAGCAATGCACCCCCTGAGCAGAGCGGGCCGAATCTGGGGCCTAGCGCGCGCTGTGAAGACCAAGACCTGCTATTTTAACAGCTGAATAGGAGAGTGAAACCTTTAGTTTGATTGTCCTCGGCTCTGGTCCCGCTGGCTTAACCGCCGCAATTTACGCAGTAAGAGGAGGTATCCATACTCAAATCGTCGAGGGCCCCATTCCAGGTGGCCAACTGACTTTGACTGCCGAAGTGGAGAATTACCCAGGTTTTCCACAGCCAATACTCGGACCCAACCTTGTGTCCCTGATGAGAAATCAAGCTGAACGCCTCAACGTAGAATTCATACAAGGCGAGGCTACCAGTGTTGACTTCGCTGAGAAACCGTTCAAAGTAAAGGTGGGCAAGAGTCTGTATGCAGCTGACTCAGTTATTGTGGCGACGGGTGCCGTATCGCGGTGGCTGGGCCTTGAGTCAGAGAAGCGACTTAGAGGAAAAGGCGTCTCCACCTGCGCTACGTGTGACGGTTTTTTCTTCAAGAACAAGGACGTGGTGGTTGTCGGAGGCGGCGACATGGCACTCGAAGAAGCTATCTTTCTGGCAAATCTCGCAAGAACAGTTACTGTGATTCATAGAAGGGACCAATTGCGAGCAATCAAGAAGATTCAGGAGAGAGCATTCCAGAAGGAGAATATCAAGTTCCTCTGGAGCAGCGTAGTCGAGGACATTCTCGGAGAAACACATGTCGAAGGGATCAGAATCAAAGATCTCAAGACAAAAAGAACTTACGAACAGAGATGCGAAGGAGTCTTCATAGCGATAGGCTATAGGCCAAACACTGAAATCCTCAAGGGGCAACTCGAACTTGACGAGGCAGGATACGTTAGGACCTACAATGGAACCCAAACCAGCAGAGAAGGTGTCTTTGCAGCTGGTGATGTTGCTGACAGAGTCTACCGACAGGCGATCACTGCTGCTTCCTCGGGATGCCAAGCAGCGATTGACGCGTCTAAATATCTGGCGTCTTTAACGGCAGGGCACCGCGCCTAGAGTGGCGAGCATTCATTGGTTCCTCGTGAGCCTGAGACTAGTACGACCTGAAATACGCATGAACGCGATCCGGAGACCAACTTCGTCGGCAAATATTAGAGTGCGCGTCAAGAGTGACTGATCAGCCATTCCGAAGAGGGGATCTAGTTTGGTAGAGTTACTGCGACAGAATGACAAACAAGAGAGTAAATAACGCGCCCAGCACACGAGGCAGTTGACCTCAATAGTATCAGTCTATGCAGGAAGGAGGTGAGAGATGTTATGGCTTACAGTCCGTACTACCCATTAGGATACGCTCCCTACTATCCATGGTTCATGCCAGCCCAATACAGCCCCACTCCATATTTTGGATATGGCTGCCAACAGAGTTGCGGATATCCCTGGCAATATCCATGGTACAGCCCACCAAGCTATGCGTACGCTCCACAACCAGCATATTGCTATCCTCAGATGTACCAGTACGACACGATGTATGAACTACCACCCAATACACAACGTCAAACCGTACAGATGGGTTACGCCAGTCCCTACAGAGCCCTGCCGATGTTGCCGTATTATTGACCCTCTGTAGGGTCATGCCACCCACGCGGGCTGGAAGCAGGTTCTTCCTCGAAGGGCATTCATTCTGAAATGTAATCTTTTCTTTTCACACGAGCTTGTCAACCATATTCAGTCTATGCATTGCCTGAGAATCTGGTTGAAGGCCAAGATCCAACGATCCAATGATGTTTTGAAATGGCTTGGAGACAGATATGATATTGAAGACAAGACGCGGCGAGTCAAGAAGGAGTCGCTGGTTCTCTCAAGAGCTAAGACATTGAAAGACCTAAGAATAGTTGAGGGCAGAGTAGCTCTAAGATACTGGCAGACCCTTCAATCAGTTATCCCTGAAACGTTTGATTTTCAGGGTCGAATAACTAAGAAACACCAGTACAACGCCTCAGACCCTGTCAACCTTACTTTGAATTACGCCTACGGCGTTCTTGAAGGCGAATGTCGCAGAGCAATCAATACTGTAGGATTAGAGCCTTCAGTCGGCTTTCTGCATGATTTCGCAGACTACCAGACCAAACAGTCACTAGTCTACGATTTGCAGGAACCGTTCAGATGGATTGGTGACGTAGCCACAATACAGGCGTTTGAGTCTGGCTTACTTGATATGAAGGACTTCTATTTCATGGGTGACGACTACCGCTACCACTT
>JAPKYM010000320.1 GCA_026394315.1 Candidatus Bathyarchaeota archaeon
ATTTGTGCCTTAGAAGTAGGCCATCCCTGACTTTAGCAAGGAAATCCTCAAGGTCTTTGCGTCTTGCCTCCCGCTTTCTGATTATCGTCTCTGTGGCTATTCGCTCTAAGGGGATGTAAACACCATACCCCATGATCCCAACTTTCTCTACCATCGGAATTCAAGCACTCCGTAGCAAGATTACCAGATGTGAGCAATCCCGTTCCGCGGAATATAATCGTTGTTTTTGTCGAAGTCTAGATTTATTGGCACCCTTTTCTCCTCTTTATATATGTGGCGCTTGCCTTACTTCGGAGTCGGACTCTACAAGAAAGTGAATGCTGCTGAAACGGGTGAAGCCCTCGAGATATGTCCCAGACAACCTCGGGAACATCACTTTGCGACTACATAATTTGGCAGCGCGCGCTTATCATACTTTCGAATGCCATACTGAATCAGTAGTCCGTTCTCAGGAAACAACAGCGGCAAATGTTAATAATGAAAGAAACGAGTTCTATTTGGGTTTGACCTAATTGGGCGTGGACGAAACAAAACGTGTTCCCAGCCAGAAATTCATAGGGATGCAGGTCGTTGATTCCAAAGGCGCGATCGTCGGAAGCATTAGAGATTTCACTATGAATGTTGCTGACAGGGTGATACTTCTCGTTGTGGAGACCAAGGCCGGTGGCGAAATCGAGATCCCCTTGAGTGAAGTAAGCTCCATTGAAGATGTGGTTCTATTGGGTAGGACCGGACAGACCACCTCTACTTCACGAGCTGCAACGCCGGCCTATCCGTCAACCATTGCTTGCAGATCATGTGGCACCACTCTGCCGGCACACGCCAAGTTCTGTGCCAAATGTGGCACACAAGTCAAGTAATAGGCGTGATTCTGAATAGACACGAACAGTAGTTCCGGACACCGCGCCAGATCGAGCCAAATTAACACGGATTGGACTCTAATGTCGTTATGATCCGATATGGCATGATTGAGGCGGTCTTCCTATTTTGAGTTTTCAGTTCCCTTGAGTGACTACAGTAGAATACATTACCCGGGTGTAATTCGAACGGAAATCAAAGTATTGCGTTCGCTAAAGCATTCCCACAGTCACACCCAGATTTCTCAGGAATCATCGGAATAACCTTACCAAATAGTCTTTTTGCCTTGTCAACATTTGCCCTAATTACGGTAATAATCTCGTCCGCGCTTACGGGTTTCTCAGCCCAGACGTCGTAGTCAGTCACCAACGCTATCGACCCGTAGCATATCTCAACCTCACGAGCGAGAACGCACTCCGGAAAGACGGTCATACCAACTACGTCTGCCTCCCATTTTCTGAAGAGTTTGCTCTCAGCCCTCGTCGAGAATCTGGGTCCTTCAATGCATACGTAGGTTCCTCCTTGACGAATACGGATTCCAAGCGATGTGCCTTGATTAAAGAGCAAGCTGCCGAGTTCAGGACAAAATGGATCTGCAACGGAGACATGACAGACCTGCCCTGACTCATAGAAGGTACTGGGTCTAGATTTGGTTCTGTCAATGAATTGGTCTAATACAAGAATGTCACCGGGCTTATGCTTCTCGGACAGCGACCCACAAGCGTTAGACGACAGAATTCTTCTAACACCAAGTTGCTTCAGAGCCCAGATGTTCGCTCGATAGTTCACGTCATGTGGTGGGATTTGGTGCTCCTTGCCATGTCTTGGAATGAATGCAACCTTCTTACCCATGTAGCTCCCGAGCGTGATTAGGTCGCTCGTTCTGCCGTAAGGAGTATGTACTTTTATCTCACTCGGCTCTTCTAGGACGTCTGGATCGTAGAGCCCTGAACCTCCAATAATTGCGACCTCAGCACTGTGTCTCATGGGAACCTTCTTTGGTTATCGCTTGACTATAAAACTTGAACTGCCGTACTGTCGTGCATTTGTCGCAGGTGGCTCTCCAGACCCTAAGGAATCCTTATTACCCCAACACTAGATTCTGCAGTCACCCGGCATCCGATCAGAGAATTTGGTGATAGAAACTTTGTCGGAGTTCAAATGCGAAGTAATGGACTGGAGCAAATTCTATTCTTTATCCAAGGCAGTAGCCAAGAAGATCAAAGAATCCGGATACAAGTCCGATGCTCTGATAGGACTGGCGCGCGGTGGCTGGGTACTGTCACGAGTTCTCTGCGATTTCCTGGGGGTCAAGGATCTTTTGAGCATAAAAGTCGAGCACTGGGGGATAACTGCGAGCCCAGATGGTGAGGCACGTGTGAAGTATCCCCTGTCCGTAGACCTCTCAGGAAAGAGAATCCTTGTGGTCGATGACATAACGGACACAGGAGAGAGTATGAGAAAAGCTGTTGAACACATAAGTTCTCTTTGTCCACAAGAAACAAGAACAGCTACCCTCAGACACATAGAAGGTTCGAAGTTCACCCCCGACTACTATGGTGAGAAGATCGGATGGAGATGGGTGATTTTCCCCTGGAATTACGTAGAGGATCTCTGCAATCTTGTACCCAAGGCACTTGTTCTCAAGGGAGACAGTATAGATCTTGAGGATACTCGAGCTAAGTTAAGGGATAACTTCGATATCACGATAGAATCCGAAGAGCTCTCTGAGCTCCATGCTGAATGCAAGATGAGGGGGTTACTTCCGGAGAAGAGAACCTCCAAAGCTTAGCACGCATCTACGGGAAGGAGACGTCGTCTCCACAGTCATCATACGTTGTTTACGGTTCTTATTAACGAGCATAATACTCCCTAGGCCGCTGGATTTTTCCAGACTTTTGCCCTGCGTCTTATAGTAATATATAGCAAGAATTCCATCTTTTCTGTGATTTCAACTATGGGCTTGACATTCGAATTGACGATGTTGTGGGCCGTTGTGGCCATAGCATTGGGCGCCTTGATATACGCAATCTTGCTCGCGAGAGAGATTCTTGGAGAAGTTACTGGGACGGGTAAGATGCTTCAAGTCTGGAGGGGCATATCCGAAGGTGCCAACGCTTACCTCAAGAAACAGATGAGATCGATATTCTTCGTGATTGTCATCCTTGCCGTCGTTCTCTATCTCTCTTCGATCTTAGCTGGGGGGGCGTGGTCGATTTCCGTTGGAAGAGCACTGGCTTTTCTTATGGGTGTGACTTTTTCCGGACTTGTGGGATATCTCGGGATGAACATGGCAGTTAAAGGAAACATAAGGGTAGCCGAGGCTGCACGAAGGAATTTCCAAGATGCCTTAAGAATAGCATACAGATCAGGAACCATAACTGGCATGCTCACGGATGGTTTGGGACTTCTGGGAGGCACCCTGATTTTTATGATCTATTTTCGTGATGCACCCGAGGTACTGCTAGGCTTTGGATTTGGAGGGACTCTGGTAGCATTATTCATGCGTGTCGGCGGCGGAATATATACTAAGGCTGCGGACATGGGAGCAGATCTTGTTGGTAAAGTCGAGAAAGGAATTCCTGAGGACGACCCACGCAATGCCGCTGTCGTAGCCGACCTTGTGGGCGATAATGTTGGAGATTGTGCAGGTATGGCGGCGGACATATTCGAATCATATGAGGTTACGATAGTTGCAACAATGATACTTGGCCTTGCTCTTCTGCCTTTCGATTCTAAATGGATAATCTTTCCCTTACTGGCCAGGGCAATCGGTGTGATAAGCACTGTAATTGGAACTTACTGTGTTTCTGTCTGGCCTCAACGAATGGTTAAGGGGGACGCTTTCAAGGCGATGGACTTGTCTTATGACCTTTCGGCTGTGATCTCAGTCGTGAGCTTCTTTTTCTTGGCAGAATTCTACGTGCATGATTTGAGAGTCTTCGCAGCTACAGCTGTTGGGGTATTTTTGGCTATTGGCTTCAACAAGATAACAGACCACTTCACAAATCCATCCAAGAAACCGGTGGACGATCTCGCACGGTCTTCCAAGACCGGAGCGGCTACGGAGATCCTTGAGGGGCTATCTTTGGGTTTTGAGGTGTCAGTGCTTAACCTGCTGATGGTATGTATGGCGATTGTTGCTTCGGTATTCTTTTTCTCAGGTTCTTCCGTGGTGTTCATAATGTATGGTGTTGCGCTCTCAGGCATAGGAATGCTTACGTTGACTGGAAACAATATTTCAATGGATGCTTTCGGCCCCATCGTTGACAATGCAAACGGCATTGGTGAGATGTCTGGAATCGAGCCTGAGGCTAGGAAGATCCTGGCTGATCTCGATGCGTCAGGGAATACCACGAAGGCTGTAACCAAAGCGATAGCGATCGCATCAGCAGTCATAGCTGCTGTTTCACTGTTTGGCGCCTTTTCCGAGACAACTGGATTAGAGAAGGCGGGTCTGAATATTGCTGAGCCAATTGTATTCGTGGGCTTACTTGTTGGAGGGGCTCTGCCCTTTCTATTCAGTTCAGTCTCGATACGCGCAGTTAGTCGAGCAGCGGGCTACATTATTGAGGAGGTTAGATCCCAGTTCAAGATCCCTGGAATTCTGGAGGGGACTGTTATCCCTGATTATGCCAAGGTTGTGAGGATCTGTACCTCTGCTGCCCAGAAGGAGCTGATAGGGCTGGCGCTGCTTGCCATATTGGCACCTTTGACCGTCGGTCTGATACTCAAGCAAGCCGCCTTAGGAGCGTTTCTCGCAGGGATCATCGTGACTGGACAGCTGTTGGCGGTTTTTATGGCCTCATCCGGCGGCGCCTGGGACAATGCCAAGAAGAAGATTGAGGACGGATTCTATGGAGGCAAGGGTTCTGAGGAGCATAAGGCAGCTGTGGTCTGCGATACAGTTGGTGATCCACTCAAGGATACTTCAGGGCCAGCTCTTAACCCCATGATAAAAGTTATCA
>JAPKYM010000035.1 GCA_026394315.1 Candidatus Bathyarchaeota archaeon
GTAGTTGAGTCCTGGACTAACATATGCGATGTGATTGTTGGTGTAGCCGTTTGCCAGGGCATATGACTGACTAACATGGCTATCCGGATTTGTGGGTGGCAGTGACCAAGTATTGGTTGGGTCACCCATCGGTGCTTCAGGGCCAGTCACACCTTGATGCCCTAAAGTGTAGTGTGCTGACACCTGTCCGACCATGGCAAAAGTTGAGACAAGAAGCGTCAGGAAAACCAGTCCTGCCGAGACTTTCATTTTAATCTTGGTTTTTTCTGTCATGTCTTATCAATCCTACTTGATGGAAACGAACCCATAATCAGCCAGCAACTTCTGGCCCTCATCTGAAAGCCAGAAATTCATGTATTTGATGGCCAAATCACTGTTGGCCGTGTTCTTGATCACGGCAATTCCGTACGTGTTCTTCGCGTTTACTTCTGAGGGTATCTTGATGTAGGTCAGGTTTGAGCCTTGCGATTTTGTGTCTGTGGCGTAGGCAAAACCTGCGTCACCTAAGCCCATTTTCACTCTGTTCACGACATCCGAAACGGTAAGCTCACGAGATACAATATTCAGCAGAACCCTGTCTCGGAAATGCTCCCAAACCAATCCTTTGTATTTTGAGGACGATCTGTTTCCCCAGGTCTTTTCGATATTTGCTAGTGTCGTGTCTGTCGCTTTTCCTACGGGAACATTCAAAGTCGCCACAACAATCCTCGTATGTGGCTCAGCTAGCTCTTCCAAAGAAGTGATATTCTTTGGACTGGAGGCTGGAAGTATTACTATCATACTGTTGATGGTGAAGTTTTTGTACTCGCTTTTGTAGAGAAGTTTGTCCGCCTTCAATGTCTTTGTCCATTTGAAGTCAGCGGACAGGTAGACGTCGGCTGGCGACCCTGAGAATATTTTTTGATAGAGGCTGTCTGAGGCGCCGGTTGTGAAATTAATCTTTACGTTATTTTCTTTCTCAAATGTCGGTTGGTGTTTCTTTACTACCTTGCTCAAACTTGATGCAACATAAACCTGTAGCTTGCTGGCTTTGGAAGGTTGTTCAGGAGTTAATGGGACGTTGGGTACTGGTTGCGACGTGTAGAGATCGCCTTCTTGGTATCGATATTGGCTTGGGCAGTCGGTTCCGTTGAAGTAGGCGGCCTGCACAATCCATTGTATCAGTTGAGTGTTGTTTCCGCTTCTGAGCAAGTTAATATAAGGTGCGAATAAGGGCTTTCCATATTCTGCTCTTCCATAGTTGTCAAATAGAGCTTGACCTTTGTCCGATAGCATGTATCTTATGAAGGTCATTGAGGCGTTAAAGTTCGACTTTGCAACCTCGGTCTTTCTTGGATTGTTGACTATTACACTGTAAACATTGAGCGTATTCTTTCCTGCTTCAACATGGACTATCAGGTCAATGTTCTTCTTATTGTAATTCATCAGATAGCTTCCGAGATCTGTCAGGGTGTAAGCTCGTTTCTCATTCGCCAACTTCAGGGTTGCGGTCATACCTGACCCTGCTTCTAGATACCACTCCTGTGTTCTCAAGATCGTCGCGTTGAAGCCGGCGGATTTCCAAATGCTCTTTTCTTTCGAATGCGTTCCAGAATCATCCCCTCGAGATACCCATATGGCAGACTTCTTCTCGCCAGCCGCCTTGATTTTTTTGAAAGCGTCTAAAGCTGACGCCCCTTTTACTCCTGCAGGATCGTCTTGGGGGCCGGCTATTACAAAGAAGTTGTATGCTACGACTTTACGGTTTATCCCATAGCCGTCTTGTAGGAATTTGAGTTCACGAACAGCGTCGTGAACGAGAATCATATCCGCATCGCCTTTCATAGCGGTCTGTATGGCCAGGCCAGTTCCTTGGGATATGAAGGAAACATTGATCGTTGGGTTGTCTTTCTCAAACTCGGACTTTAGCAAGTCAAGGAAACCAGTCTCGTATAGGCTAGTGGTTGTTGAAACTATGAGATTTTGCCTGGGTGTTTTCGGCCTATTCAGGTAGGGATATGAGCATACTCCTAGGACTACGATGACAATTATGGCTACGGCAAGTAGCTTCGTTCTTTGACTGATCCCTTTCCCAGTGCTTTTGTCTGACATTTCTTCACCGTTATATACAGCTAATTATATTGCCATGGACCGATATGTATTTATAAAAATAACGATCGAAATTCGACTATGAGATCAATGCAACAAAGACAGCAGTTGCATCCCTCATTCAAGATTTGGCTTAGCGTCAAGAGTGGAGATTTGATAGGGAAAGGCGGCGTGTCTCTACTCAGACTCATCGAGAAGCACGGCTCAATCAGAAAGGCCGCCAAGGAATTGGGGTGTTCATATATGTTTGCTTGGGATCAGCTGGAGTACATGGAGAGGAAACTAGGAACTCCCGTGGTTTTGACTAAGCGTGGTGGAGCAACAGGTGGCGGAGCCGAGTTGACGAGCACTGCCAGGGTTCTGCTCGAGAGATATGATAAGATTGAGAAAGGCGTTCGAAAAGCCATTAGAGAAGAGACAATCTAGGGCGCGCTACTATCCTTCTTTTGCCGTACAAGGCTCGTAATGCTAGAAGTGGGACTAGCGCATAGATTGCCGTTGACAGTAAGGCTGCAAATAGAAAGGCAATCACAGATGCGAAAGCCGGGTTCATCACTGAAAAAGTGGAATATGTGTAGGCGGTCATATGTATTGTTCCAATGAGTGGTAACAGAAGAATTCGGAATGTGGGTTTAACAAGATCATGACTAGCAATGAGTCGTGCGATTGGTGTGGACCATGAATAGTAGAAGAGGTTCCATCCGTTTACAAGCGTTCTGCCGAGTTCATTTGAACCAATCATATTGTCCCTTACGTGTCGCATATAGACGACTTCGGAAGCCATCTCATTTCCGTAGGCAGCAGTGGCGATAACGCATCCCTGACGAGGTTGGGGGTGCGAAGTAGCGGACGAGGACTCTGACGAGGTGGACGTGTAAGTGTATGTGGTTGTTGTGGAGGAGCTTGTGGAAGAGCTTGAAGTTGAACTTGACGATGTAGAAGAGGACGTGGAGGATGACGTTGTAGATATCGGTGTCTGAATTAGTCCAGAATCCAGAAATGCTATCTGAGTCCCAGCATGATAAGAACTGGAAGCTAGGACAGAATAACCCGATACTTTGCCGACTATGTTCTCTTCCTCAAAATATATCCAGAAATACTCTTCCTTATCGGAACCGATAGTCTTGTCATGGATCGGGCTGTAATTGGCAGTCAATAGGATTCTGCCGCTTGCGTCGTAACAAGAAGCAACAACATTGTTCTCTTTTGCATCAAACGTGCCGTTGTTTTTCACCCTCCCCGTAACTATGAACGTTTTACCGCTGGTACTGAGTCCTCCTGATCGATATGAGAACTGCAAAACGCTGTCATTTATCGAGCAGGATGCTTCGGAGGAGTGCTTCACATTCAAGCCGTAATGGTCAATTTTGCTGATCTCTTCTGATGAGCTTGGCTTGGAGATCTTGAAAGGAACCGTTTTGTCTGGGGCCACTGTTGGAATCATAGGATGTCCAATTGTAGAGGAATTACCGATCACTTTTCCATTCGCGTCATAAAATGTCAACTCTATATCGACGACAGAAACACACACGCCGCCGGTATTCTTTATTTCACCAACCACGTGGAGATTTGCCGACGTGTCGCTATAGTACGAATGATTATCACGAATAATCACCTGAGCTGCCGCACGTACTGGATATGGTGGTGGGAGAATCTGCACACTAAGTGCTGACAACATCATAAGTAGACCTATTGCGCCTAGACTGCGGATGATGGACAATAGAAATGCCTGATTGAGTGTTCATGTGTTGACATTGAATTTAAGAGTAGCGCGCAAGTTGAGCTTGGATTAACACTACTAGTTGTCCTTCCAGTAGTCTAGGCAACAACTTGGGCGTGTGCTCTAACATTAGAGCCTAGCAGATAGATTGTGGACACATTCAGTCTTTTTGTTAATCCACCGTTTGCGTTAGCGCGCGCGAAGTATACATGACTTAAGATCAGTAACCCAGACATTAGGTAAGCAACCTTCTGTCTGGGCTCCTTTTAGAATAAACATACAGTTTGCTGTGCAGTCATTATGAGCGCGCTCGCGCAACTGGAGACACGGCTAAGCTACTGCGATTATTCATGTACATCATGTGGCCAGATTTGCCCTAGCGGAGCCATTACCAAGTTATCCCTTAACGACAAGCAGAAGACAATCATCGGCACAGCCCGTATCGATAAGAAACGATGTCTTCCATGGACAGAAGACCAAGAGTGCATAGTCTGTGAGGAGATGTGTCCTGTACCGCAGAAAGCCATTCGACTAGAGGAGAGGATAGTCGTACATTCATCTTATGAGATAATTACGCTCCTCCAGCCAACAGTTGTACCCGATTTGTGCATAGGATGCGGTATCTGCGAATACAAATGCCCCCTGGACGGCGAGTCTGCTATCCGGATTTAACCTACCAAATTGTGAGTGCGCGCTACATGCGTGTAATGGTCCAGCTTCTGCTGGGAAGGATGGCCCCCTGGCCTCATCATACTATCTCTCTTATAGCGCATCCAGAATAGTCGCTCAATGTATTTCCTGTTAAGAGAATTTGGGGTCTGAATTCTAGGCTTAGCGATCTCTCGAATATCATATACTTCCCTGGCATGATTCTTAGAGGCTATCCAGATCCCTGCGCCAAGACGAACAATGTCATAGATTCTTTTTCCCCTTCTAGAGTTGAGCGATAAGCCGGATCTCCCTTTCCTGGGTATTTCGACCAGCAAGATAACAAAGTCGAATGAATTTCTATAATTCTCGATCTGTTTAACTGCACCACTTATAGGATCTCCAGAGCTCTTGTATTCAAATGCGTAAAATCCCCCGTTTCTGTAGGCGGCGACATCTACCCAACGACCCTGATCATGAGGCGTATCATGACATCCGCAGCTTAGCTCGGTTGGGTATACAAGATAGCCTATTCTCTCAAGGTGTTCAGCAAGGAATGCACAATCTGAAACCATAAGAAGACTCGCCCCAAAAAGGCCCCTCTAGAGATTTAAGCCAGAGAGGATCGCGAAAGACTAGAGCCCTTTCCCCCAGTTCTCCAGCTTTCTTATGATGGCTCACACCTACAGAATAATCCGAATGATGTTTTTAGCGCGCGGTGATTCGAAAATCCTCAAACTAATAAGGAATGCTTATGCAAGATGTTTTGCAGGAACGATAGTTTATGAAGAGCACTTGGACTGTGAATCTATATCTGCTTAACTTTGCTCTGCTATTCACTCACGAGATAGATTCCGCATTCTGGAA
>JAPKYM010000017.1 GCA_026394315.1 Candidatus Bathyarchaeota archaeon
TGATGCTCTCTCTACTCCCGATGCTTCGATACTTATTGGTAAGGTTGTTTCCAATATAGTAAAAGAAGCTATCGAGCCTTTGCTTGTCGGTACTAGCCTGTTGCATACCATCAGGTTTTCTGCCGGGCAGCAGATAACGTTCCCAGCCGCTGGTGCTTTCACGGCTGAGGACATTCCGGAAGGCGGAGAATACCCGGAGCGCAAGCTCGAAGTTGCGGGTACGGTCACTGCTTTCATAGGAAAATCTGGAGTCAAGGTCAGAATCACTGATGAGATGCTCAGGTATTCGCAATATGATGTTATGTCGATGCACATTAGGGCTGCAGGTCGCGCCCTTGCGCGTCACAAAGAAACAAAGATATTCAACATGATCAGGACTGAGGGTGTTACCACATTTGATAACAATGTGGTCAATAAACAGACCTCTGGTAGAGCTTCTGATGGTACCGGTAACGGCACCATTACGCTCGACGATCTGTTGGTTATGTATTCAAAAGTCGTCTCGAACGGCTTCGTACCGAACGCGTTACTTATGAGTCCTCTTGGCTGGTTACTGTTCTCTCGTGACCCGATATTGAGGGCCTTTGGTTTCGCAAACGGCGGTCCGATGTTCGGTCCTATGCAGGGTCAGCCCGGTGTGGCTAGATCTTGGTATCAGGGCGGTATGAACGTTGGCCCAGTCGCAAGTGCGCCGTACGCTGCAACTACGTATGCGAACGTACCTAACATGTTCCCGTCACCGTTGAGGGTTATTGTTAGTCCGTTCCTTTCGTACACTGCTGCTTCGGGTCAGACAGCGGCAAAGACTGATATCATCATGGCCGATACCAATGAACTTGGTATTATAGTCATCGATGAAGATGTCACGAACGAGGAGTGGGATGATCCTAATAGGGATATCAGAACCATAAAGTTCCGTGAACGTTATGGCCTCGGTATTCTGAATGAGGGCAAAGCTATATCGGTAGCGAAAAATATCAGCATTACCAAAGCTTACGATCTCGAAGATCGGATTCGTTGGCAGGCTGGTTCAGGCGCTCTTCCGACTGTTAATCAGGCGGGAGTCTAGTAATGGAACCGTGCATCATCTGGACCGGTGGCTATGGAGCATTACCTTTCATAGATCAATCTGGTGTAGACGACGCATAATGGTCTTAGCTGTGGGATTTGGCTTCACGCCAGTCCCACAGCTATCCAATAGAATATAAATATAAAGGAGAACTATGCAATCAGTTAAGAAAGGTGACAGGGTAAGTTTGAACGTAGCTAAGCGAATATACTTTTTTCAGACACTAGGGGGAATAAGTTTAAACGCTGATGATCAGGTTAGTACTATAATACCAGAAACAGCAACTGAAGAGCACCTAAAGCAGATAGCGGTAGCTCTTAATAACGAACATCTTACGATCGGACAACCAGAAAGAACTGCGGAAATGCCAGACAGAAAAAGCGATATCTTGGCGATACTACTTCAGGGCAGGAACAAGATAACTGAGTGGATAGCCAATATCAAGGAAGACAAGAAAATACCTAGTAAGGAGAGGGTTAAAGCTATAGAGACATTGGTAGCCCTCGAGACTGAAGGTAAGAATAGGAAGAGCGTGATAGTTGCTGCTGAAAATGCCCTAAAATTTATAGGTGGCATATCTATGGTTGTTGAGACCGAAAAAGAGAAATTAGAAATAAAACTCACTTCTGGTACAGACGAACAATAATAGGGGCTAAACAATGGCGGCACCTTTAGTAGTAAGTAGGACACCGGGAATAAACGAAGTAAATGTCTATGTAAATAAGTACATAGAGATAGTGTTTGATCAGGCGCTATCTCCATCTACTGTAAATGATAATACTATAGTCGTATATAGAATATCTGACTATAATATAATAGACAAGAGTGTTGCCTATGATAATGCTACCTTTAAAGTTACAGTTGCCCCCGAAATAGTGTTTGATCAGAACACTCAGTATAACGTAGTTGTGGTAGGACTAGACCAATCAGTGCAGTGTGTGCAGAATCTTGCTGGCCAGTCCCTTGCAACATCATTGACATGGTACTTTACTACTGGGACAGAAAAGGGTGACCAGACCGGGGAGACCCATGAAGAAGAGATTGCAGATACACCATCCATAGATTCCCCGGTATCGAGAGTTCTTGAGCCGAAAGCCACCGATGCCCT
>JAPKYM010000199.1 GCA_026394315.1 Candidatus Bathyarchaeota archaeon
AGACCTCAGTTTCAATACTTCTTTTGCCTGATTCCATTAGGACTTTGGCGTAGAGTCTTGTGATTTCGCTAGAGTATATGGGTACTCTCTCGTCCAAGTAGGATATGTTGGCGGAATGATCATAGTGTATGTGTGAGAGGAGAAGCCCATCAAGACAGGGTTCAGATGAACATTCGCAACCGATCATTTCTAAGAGATCCCTTCGATAGAACTCCGGCAAGTTGGGGATCAGCCCCATAGCCAATACGTCAGCGATGCCGCAAGCGGTTCGTGGCTTCAGATACTCTTCAAAGTACTTCTGCCTGACCGAATATCTCAGCCCAAAGTCAAGAAGTAGTCGCGTGTCTTTGTCTTCAACTAAAAAGCAATTCCCGCCGATCTCATTGATACCTCCGAGAAAAGTGATCTTTGTCACTGGTTGACCCACTCTAGATAATCTGAGGTTCTCACAATGAACGACTCTGAGGACTCAGGTAGAACCAAGCTTCTCTTTTTCCCTAAGCTCTTGTCACTATGGAAGGGACTCGAAAATGTCAAGATCCGCTCCCCCAAGCCTAGAATTCATTTACTTATAAGCATAAAACATTAAGTACGCATATGCGAAGAACCTTGTGATTCAGCTTGAGCTATAGAGCTGCACAAGTGGCTGCTACCAGAGTCATAAAGAAGATGGATGCCCAATTTGAAGAGCTTAAGAGCAAGGCAACAGGACTGGAGCAACAACTCACGGACATCAGTAAACGTGTGACACAAGTAAGTGAACAACTCAAGGAAGTCGAACAAGCTGTAAAAGCCTTGAGAGAACAGGTGACTCAACATGCCTAAGGCCCTTAACCTATCAAAGTATTCCGTCTACAGAGTCATAGGAAATACTGACTATGCTAGCAACGATGCTTTAACAGAGTCCCTTAAGGCCATGAGTGTTGTCTGGAATATCCCCATCAACAGATACTTACGAGACTTACTCGAAAGAACAGTTGACTCAATCTCCTTCACGAAAGACAAGCCCTACTGTTACTTCTTTGCAAGACGGTTAGAGAAATCGCTCTCGATCACTATCAAAGAAGCAGAGAAGATCATTGAGCTTTCAGTTCCTTTAGGTGAAGTTGAAAAGATCCTGATGGCATAGCCAATTATCGCAAGGTATGTCCAAGCGCGCTCACCGCTGGCAGAGTACGTAGAGTTCGGGAAATCCCTCTGCCCTCATAATGGGAACAACCCGACGCGATTTTCTATCTCCTTCCGGGCCAGCGGGGGCCGCGGCAGTCGAATGTCCCCTAGCCTAGCGCGCGCTGTAGCTCAGGTCCATTTTCTCTTAGCTTGCGCCACAAGTCTTCCATGAAGTCCAAGTCGGCGAGTATGTGTTCCTCGATCTTGTCGTATTGCCCGTTTCTGTAGAATTGGGCGATTTCCGTGCTCTTATGCTTGGGCGCTCTTATCTTCAAACGCCTCGACAACTCAACGGCATTGAGTCCCTTGACTCGAAAGTCGTTAAATGGAAGCAGACATTGAAGGGAGTCCATAGCAATAATATGGGAATGATGGAGGTCGAGTAGATTCTCATACGTATCTATGTTGTGGACTGCCATTCTATGGATTAGGATCGGAATGTCGAACCTGAGCAGATTATGGCCGATTACGACTATGAACCCAGTATTCTTGAGTTTGAGAAGATGATCGTGGAAGCACTTGAGTATGGTTTTCTCATCGGATTCCCACTCTTTGAGGACTGTTATGTTGCCATCGCTGTCTTTGTACTGGATTGATATTACCTTTGTATTGCGGACTCTGAATTCGCCCTCCGAGAATGTTTCAATGTCGAGGTAGAGCTGGACCATTGAGATCATCTTCCACTTCGTGACTCTTGGAGCATCGGTATCCTTCTACGAGGTGAAATAGGTTGCGATGGGAAGAGGCAATTGAGCGATTTCATTAGAAGTTTCTTGATGATAGGTCTATCCGCGTCTAGAAATTCGTATTTTTCTAAATCAGTTAGTTGAATCCATCTTATCTCTTCATGTTTCTTAGGTTTAGCGCGCGCTAACCTGTCAGACGACTACAGAGTTCTGACCAATCGTCACCGCATCAGAATCGTCAAGATCAAAGAGAAGGTGCACCACGCGAAGAGAGAAGGCACAACACCATTACCATCACAACCCCTCCCTTACCTTTTCCTAAGCTAGGCGCGTGCAAACCATCAACAATTCTGAATCCAAAACCGGCACCAGAAAAGCTTCGAAATCCGTCGGGCCCGAAATTTTCGATCACAACCCAAGCTTGGTTACTGGCGCGCCCGTGTTAGTATGGGGGTCTTTGATAGTATTGTTGGGGTGTGGGGTAGGTTTGTTGATAGTGTTGACGATAGTATTTGTTGACGTATCTTGTGTAGAGGTGTTTATGCTGACTTGCGTGGCATCGTTCGCAGAGGACTATGAGGTTTTCTGGTGTGGTGGGTCCGCCTTTGCTTGCGGGATAACGGTGATGGGTTACAAGGGTTACTCCGGGCATCTTGGGGGTTCCGCACAATTGGCAACGGTTGCCTGCGCGTTTTTTTGCCCATTGTGACCATTCGTCCCAGTTGGGGGGATACTCGGGACCTAGAAGGCAGGATCGTTGTGGTTGAGAGTATTGGAAAGGTCGCTGGTAACGTGCTCTTCTAGGTCTAGCTCTTCGGAAAAGTCGGCGCATTACCTGACGCCCAGCATAAGAATAATCACATGAGTGATTTGAAACTTACCATAGCGCGCGCCAAGTTACCGTAAGGGTTCGAGGTGGATCTCACGCTTGCCCATGAAAAATCTGCCCCAAGACTTCTTCAGTTCCTCGAAGTTCTCCGCGCTGAGCGCGCGCTATTGTTTTCTTAAGCTTAAATTTGTTCGCTTTTCCGGACGTACGTCCGCTTTTTCGGACAATAATCAATTAGTCACGCTACGTAGCCTGAGTACTTGGTTGGAGGCAGGATTCTTTTCAGGTTTCCGTCGGGGCTTTTGATGAAGACTCGGTCCTGTATTCCGTCGGGCGCCTGATCGCCTGATTGAGAAGTCGGTTGTATTTGCTCTAGTTCCTCGAGTCTCTTGTATGCGGCTTCGAGGGCTTCCGTTTCAGTGTCATATTCAGCCATCAGGTACATTCCGGCTTCACGGTCAAACCCATCACGTCCGAGCAGTTTCCACTTGCCCAGCCTTGACAGTGCTTCTCGGTAGCGGCTGTAGAGGTCAGGATGGTTCTTCTGGAGGAAGGTTGGACCGCCATCTATGCTTGGAGCGAGATGGTCTTGGAGGTCCGCGATCTTGACCGCCACAGCAAGAGAGTTCAATCTGACTCTCTCGATGTATTCCGGATACGATTCCTTCGTCTTCCTCCATGTCAGGTGATCCAGTGCCTCCACAACCTCTTTTGAGAAACCCATCCGCCCTAGATGATTGAGTGTGATGCTTAACTCTTCGATGACATCGTGAAGCATCCCAGCAATCCTCTCCTCATCGGTAGCAAGACGGAAGATCACTCGAAACGGATGAAGAATGTACGGCTGACCTACCTTGTCAAAGCGTCCACGATGAGCTTTCACCGCCAAGATAATGGCATCCTCCAATGTCGTTTTCCGCTTTACCTTCTTCTTGGAAGATGATCTAGTCATGCCAAACAACCCAACTTGCAGCTAGCACCGTTCAATCTTCTTGACCTTCTTCTACTTGAATACTCGAGAAACTCTTAGCGCGCGCTACCACATCTACTGGCTTTATGACTTTACTCTTTCACGGTTCTACGGTTTAGCGCGCGCTGCAGTGGTTAAGAAAAGAAGAGACTAGAACTTCTCAACCCTCCTTCTTTCACAGAATATTCTTTTATAAAGAAATGCATGATGCTTAGATTGTTGGCCAACATGATCAGAATACACAAGCGGGCGCTAGTCTCAGCATGCCTTCTGCTAGTGCTGGCAAGTGGCGCAATAACGCAGATCATCGGTCAATTGACCCTGTCGGTCGCTGTCTGCATGGACTTGGAAGGCGGTAGTCTTCAGGTGTTAGTCAATGATGTACCTTACTGCATCCATCTCTCTGAGGAGTCGCTTACCACCGCACGAGCACGTGTCACAGGTAAAGCGCTCCCATCAGCTGGGAACCCGATGACGATGCCGCTGATCGGTGATGTGTACAAAGGAGCATGTGATGATCCTGGTAGCCTGTTTGGCCATCTCACAGGTACGCTTACCTTTGAGGAGGGAAGCTCATCAGATGAATTCACTGTTGAAATCAACTTCACTGTGACCGGTACACCTACCGGGACTTTACACTCAGAATCGAAGTTCACAGGAGATCTTCTGGGAGGACCGCAGTTCTATTTGAAGAATGTGAAATTGGGATACGCGTATTTTGAAAGTAACGGCGTGCGTGTCAACCTTCTTCTTGTCAAACTTGAACCAGCGTCCGGTGACATCATCTTTGACGAAGGAACCTTAGTTATCTGTCTACCAACCTTCATTTTCTCATTTGGGGCTCCGGTGGGCGGGATCGTCATGCCGACGGACAAACTTGAGGTACTAACTCCATATCTGGCACTAGCAGGACTACTAGCAGTATCAGCAGTTGTAGTTGTCAAGAGAAGAAAAGACTAGCCTGGACATTAGTAGGTTGTGTTCTGCGTCACTGGCTGAGCGTGTAACTGCTTTGTTTGATCAATGTTAGCGGTAATTAGCGATTAGTTTAGCGTGCGCTGGCTTGAGCTTCTCACCTTAGTCTCTAGATAGCGCGCAGGGTTGTCCCGTTATTAGCGTTTTCATGTTAGTTTGCCCAGTGGGTTGTGCTTCTGGTTTTGGTGGGTTGTTTGGTGTTGTGTGAGGCTTCTATGGTGTAGAGTAGGCATAGTATGCAGTAGCTGGTGTGGATGGTGATGTTTTCTAAGCCTCTTGTTTTGTGGTTGTTTAGGTTGAGGTGTTCTTTGAGTGTTGCGAAGACAAGTTCTATGGTTGAGCGTTTCTTGTAGATGTGTTTGAGGTTTTCTGGGCCGTGTGTTTTGAAGTCACTGCTTACTCTGAGGATGTTGTCTAGTTTCGGTTTCTGATTGGCTGGGTAGGGTATTGCAGTCTGGATTCTGTAGTTTTTAGCGGTCTCCCTGAGTTTGTTGTTGGAGTATTGGCTGTCAGCTGTTAGCTTTCGGATGGTTGCTCCTGTAGTTTTGATTGTCGTTTTGAGGAGCGGTATGCTGAGTTTCTTCTCGTTGGTGTTTGCTGGTGCCACTAGGTAGGCTAGTGGTGTGGCTGTGTCTGTGTCGACTGTTAGGTGTAGTTTGTAGCCTAACCCGTATGTGCGGTAGGCTCTTCCTACACGGGCTTCAGGGTCGCTGAAGCCTGTTCTATTGTTTATGTTGCGTCTGCTGTAGGCTTTGATGAAGGTGGCGTCCATAGCTGCTGTCTTAGGTTTTACTAACCGCTTCTTTAGCAGTTTCTTAATCTGCTTGTCTACTATGCGTCTGAGTCTTCTTGCGCCTAGTCGCTGGTTGAATCTTGAGAGTACTGTTCTGCCATACGCTGGCTCCTCATATCTTATGTTGCATATGTCACGTAGCCGCTCATCGATCCATAAGCGGCGTTCAAGCTCACGTAGACTGCTTATTCTCAGGTAGCGTCTGGTGAGGTGGGCTTTGAAGAGTCCTAAGGGGTTTCGTGGAGGTTTACCTGGGCCGTCTTGATGATAGCAACTAAGAATGAGACGTTCAACAAACGATAAATCCAGATTACTCAGCAGTGACTCCAGAGTCTCGTATCCTTCTATCTGGAATCTCCTCCAAGTAGAAGGGTGCGGGGCTCAAAGCATATGGATCTTTCCGTGTCAACTTAAAAAATATCGGGACAAGCCCGCGCGCTA
>JAPKYM010000142.1 GCA_026394315.1 Candidatus Bathyarchaeota archaeon
TATCAGCAGAAGAAAATGTTTCTGCGTGTAAAGATAGAATCAGGAAAGTTGAGAGGAAGATTCATGCTTTCATAACATTAACAGAAGAATTGGCTCTGGAAAAGGCCTGTGCAATTGACTCCAAGATTCGTCAGAATCAACAAGTAGGATCCTTGGCTGGTATAGCTATTGCAGTAAAGGACAACATCTGCACAAAGGGAATCAGAACCACATGCGCTTCGAAGATGCTTGAGGACTTCGTGCCGCCTTACGACGCAACAGTCGTTGAGAGGCTGAAGGCGGAAGACGTGATAATTCTTGGGAAGTCTAACTTGGACGAGTTCGCGATGGGTTCATCGACTGAACACAGTAGATTTGGACCAACCTTCAACCCTTACGATCCAAGGAGAGTTCCGGGGGGTTCCTCCGGTGGAAGCGCAGCGTCAGTCGCGGCTTATGAAGTAACGGTGGCTCTGGGATCAGATACAGGCGGATCAGTAAGATGTCCAGCAAGCTTCTGCGGAGTGGTAGGGCTCAAACCTACCTACGGTCTCATCAGCAGGTACGGCCTGATCGCATACGCCAACAGCCTAGAACAGATATCCCCGATAGCAAGGACCGTAGCTGACATCGCAATTCTCACTGACTGCATATCAGGTCACGACCGTCGAGATAGCACATCAGTCAATCAAGATCGCCCAATACTGAGAAACCATCTCATCCAGAATGTCGCCGGAATGAGAATAGGTGTCCCAGAAGGACTCTTCGGCAAAGGGACAGACAAGACCGTATCAAAGAGCGTCTGGGATGCAATAATCAAACTCGAGGAGCTCGGTGCCACTTACACTGAGATCAAGCTCGAAACTCTCGATTATGCATTAGCATCGTATTATATCATTGCCATGTCCGAAGCAAGCTCCAACCTCGCCAGATATGACGGTCTGCGGTATGGCCTCAGACTGAAGGATCAGGACAATGATTGGAGTACTGCATTCTCACGTAACAGAAAAGATGGCTTCGGGCCCGAAGTGAAGAGAAGGATAATACTTGGGACATTTGCCTTGTCAGCAGGATACTATGACCAATATTATCTGAAAGCCCAACGTGTAAGAACGTTGATCAGAGATGAGTTAACTAAAGCCTTCAAGAACTTTGAGCTGCTGGTTTCACCTACAATGCCGATACTTCCCTTCAGAATCAAAGAGAAGCTCTTGGATCCACTGGAGATGTACATGTGTGATGTTGATACTGTCATAGCAAATCTTGCAGGGATCCCAGCGATATCGATACCTTGCGCCTCAAGCCGAGGCCTGCCGATAGGGATTCAGTTAATGGCGCCAGCGTTCAGGGAAGATCTGCTCATAAAGGCGGCCTATACACTGGAACAGAACATTGGCAGATTGGATCTGAAATTGAAGGTCTAGAGGTATAAGAAATCTTGCAGTCCACGGACCTCAAAGTCAAGATCGGGTTGGAAGTTCACTGCCAACTGACCCACCTCAAGACCAAACTCTTCTGTAGCTGCTCAGCGGATTACAGAAAGAGCGAACCGAACACACATCTCTGCCCTGTCTGCATGGGTGTTCCAGGAACGCTTCCCGTGCTGAACTGCAAAGCAGTCGACGACGCCGTTCTGATTGCTTTGGCAATGAATACGCAGATCAGTCACAAGACCCTGTTCTATAGAAAGAACTACTTCTACCCCGATATGCCCAAAAACTTCCAGATATCACAGTACGATAGAGCAGGCGGTATCCCGATAGCCAAGAGCGGATTCATAGCCCTAGATCAAGGAAAGACTGTCCGGATCTCGAGGCTGCAGCTAGAAGAAGATCCTGGGAAGCTCAGCTACGAAGGGACAATAGAGACCTCAAGATCAGCCCTTGTTGACTACAACAGGGCTGGGGTAGCCTTGGTTGAGATAGTCACAGAACCTGACATGAACTCTCCCCGAGAAGCACGAATATTCCTTCAGAAGCTACGTTCAAACCTTGAACATCTCGGGGTCTCAAGCGGCGATCTTGAAGGGTCCATGAGGTGCGACGCCAACATCTCAATTGAAGGCGGGACCAGGGTTGAGGTAAAGAACATCTCGTCCTTCAAAGAAGTTGAGAGAGCGCTAAATTTCGAGATCACACGACA
>JAPKYM010000014.1 GCA_026394315.1 Candidatus Bathyarchaeota archaeon
GCGCCCTTGTATTTCTTTCCCTTTATTGTCGCCTCAGTGACTGTTCCTCCTTTCTGACTAAGAATGTCCTCTGGCCGCGGGATCAGGTAGCCGCGTTTGCGATGTTCTCTATATATCATGCTCCTGATCCATGAGGAAACGCCTTGCCTCGTTGCATCATCCACGCCCATGTAAGAGATCCTGGCAAGTATCATCATCAGTTTCATAACCAGTTCGTCGTTGAACTGTGTCAGCCTCATTGTGATCTCGACATCTCGGTAGCAGTATGAGGCTAGGGTCGAGTATGTCAGCTGGGAGACGGGAAAGTTTATTGGCTTTTTCGACATATCGACAAGTGCCGATCCAATTTCATTAAGTGTCTTCTCACGGTATTTTTGGCCGAAGGCATATACTTGAACTGACCTGTTGAAGAAGAACTTGTAGAGATCTATATGTATGCCTGACTTGAGTGTGGCGAAATCCCGTCCTACCTCAATAGGGATCTCCTCTCTGGTGAAGCCTAGCTTTTGTGCCCTATTCCAGACATATCTAAGGTCGAAATCATCGCCGTTGAAAGTTATAACGAACGGGTAATCAGCAAGAAGAGTAAAAGTTGCCCTGAGAAGATCCTCCTCGCGGTCGAAGAATTCAACCTTCGCCTTCTTCGGAATCTCATCGTCACCTTCTTCGACACCGGGTCTCCTCAAAAGCAAAATTGTCTCTCTTCCGTCGGATCCGATTGCACCAATGCAGATGATCGGGTCTTCAGCTGCCTGTGGGTCAGGCATTCTTGTTGGGACAGAAGAACATACCTCTATATCAAACGCTAATCGCTTGATCTCTGGAACCGGACATTCTAGTAACGTAACCCATTCGCTCATGAGAGATCTATGGTCCTCTGATTGAGTGGCCAAGACTCCTCTAAGGTTCTCTGTGACCTCATCGAAAATTTGGAAGTCGACCCGGTCAAGTCCACGATTTGTCAGGTTGTAAGGCAGACCAGGTTTCAGGTCTTTGTCGTAGATATAGTTCTCTACATACTTGATGTCAGCTTCCCAAGAACGCACTGTCTCCCTTATTGTGCCTGATGGTCTGCCGCCTATTGATAGCGGATCCTTGGCCACAATAACTGTCATCGAAACTTCCCGATCTCTGAGAGCATCGTACTTAGTAATCGTTTCGAAATGATCAAGACCTGGGTTGCTCATCAATGATTGGTTCTCTTTTAGGTTCTCTATCGAGAGGTCTGTAAGGCAGTATGGCTTGTGTCCGCTATCATCGAACCAGAGCATGATCTTCTGTGTTGAGGAGTCGTAGAGCTTCAAGTAGGCTGACTTTTTCTCTCCGTCATAGCAGGAAGCGACCAGATAAGACCCCTCAACAGCGTCCTCTGATGATCTAGGCGCGGGAGAGGATTTCTTCAGCGTGTCTTGACTCATCCGGCTCTTCGACAAATAGTCTTCTAGACTCTCATTCACGGCCAAGCATTCACCCAGGACAATCTAACTCAGAGATTGGAAATCTAACATGATCCGGAACATTCCAAGATACGCACACACACTCACTTGTGGCACGTAGTTCCGCACACTTCCATTCTTCTCTTTGGCAATCCTATCTTACCGACTCTCTGAAGATGCTATAAAAGCTCTTATATGTCATCTGCGTATGTTATAAATTGGGTTTTTGGGTTATTTTGGGGGTTTTTGTCTGCGTGCTTTGAATGATATTGGCTCGGATTCTGCGGTTGTGAAGTGGCTTAGTAATTATGTGGCGGAAGGTCATCGGAATCGTCTCTCTTATTTGCGTGACTTTCTTCGTTATGTTCACTCCAAGCCTGAGTTTAAGGATGCTACTCCTTTAAGCCTTGTTGAGTTTCAAAGAGCCGCTGGCAAGGATAACCAATACAAGATTCTGGATCTTCTTCAAGGATACATTAACCAGAAGGTAGGCACACACAAGACTTTGACGACGCGGTACAGTGTTGTATGCAGTTTCTTTGAGAGGAATAGGGCTGCTTTACCAGGCGAGTCTTTTCGCATAAAAGCCACAAGAGATCCGATTAAAAGCAAACTGAGCATTGACGTTATTAAGAATCTGGTTTCCGCTGCAGACCTTGATCTTCGTGCCGTTTATCTTACTTTGTTTCAGGGAATCAGTGATCAGGAACGGTTTAGAGAATTTAATCTTAAGGCAGGTCCAGCAAATGGGCTATCTCAATCAGACATCTACGCCTTCTCGAGAAGCTAAACTATATCAAGCGTGAAAAGGGGGGAGACGGAGCTACAAGACATGGTTATGGATTGCACGAAATGAGAGATGTAGCGATAACGCTTCTGCATCTTCAGGCTAAGAAGGATGGGTTTGATGAGGACTGTGCTCAGTTTTGGATGGGACATATTACAGACCGGAACGGTTACAACAAGTTCTATCAGGATAAAGAGCACGTTCTGAATAATTATCGGATTGCTGAGAAGTATCTTAATATTGCGAGCGGGTCGACCGGTCTGGATCTCATTAGGACTGCTGAAAAG
This sequence comes from Candidatus Bathyarchaeota archaeon, assembly GCA_026394315.1. Taxonomy (GTDB): domain Archaea; phylum Thermoproteota; class Bathyarchaeia; order 40CM-2-53-6; family RBG-13-38-9; genus JAPKYM01. The sequence goes on from JAPKYM010000014.1 coordinate 2,511, forward strand.
ACAAAAGAGCTTGAGAGTCTAGCTACCAAACAGGCTGAGGAGATGAAGAAGCAAGAGGAGGCTCTTGTAAAGCAGACTGAGGAACTGACGCTGGTTAAATCCGACCTTTTAGAGATACAACTCAATCGTTTGGAGGATCGTGATAAGGCAAGGCTGTTAGCAGTTGGTTACGATCGATGGCTAAAGAATCAACAATTATGGCAGGATTTCAAGCAATTCAATCCTAAGAGGGCTGAGGAACATTATGCTAAGTCGAAGCCAGACTATGAGTACGAA
>JAPKYM010000332.1 GCA_026394315.1 Candidatus Bathyarchaeota archaeon
GGAAGAACCAGCCCCTTGTCGTCGCCATGAACCATCACCAGTGCGCCTATTAGCCTCCAAGAAACCCCCCATGAAGCTTGCCATGCATAGTGTTCTTTCTCATCTCGGCCAAGATACTTGATCTCGAAGGGCTTTGAGAAGTTCTGACCGAGATTGTGTGAAGTTCCCATCTGAAGCGCTCGTCCATCACCCATAAGCGCTTCCAGCGTTGTTGTGTAAAGTGCCCCTACAAACTTCTCACGCTCTGTCTTCTTTCCGGTGATGACTGGGATAGCTAATAGGTTCTCGATCAACTCTCGATATAATTCCAGAATCATCATGACTTCGTTATCGGTTTCCTCTTTGCTTTCGTGAACAGTGTGACCTTCCTGCCAGAGAAATTCGCTTGTCCTGATGAAGGGCCTGGTCGCGGTAATCTCAGCTCTCAGAACTGAGTTCCAGTAATTCAAAAGTAATGGTAGATCCCTCCAACTCTTTATCCACTTGGCGTAGGAGTGGTATGCGATTGTCTCAGAGGTCGGTCTTGCAGCAAGCCGCTCTGCAAGCTCGCCCTCGCCTGCATGGGTAACCCAGAAGACTTCGGGTGTGAACCCTGCGAAATGCTCAGCCTCTTTCTTAAGGAGGCTTTCTGGAATCAACGTCGGGAAGTATGCGTTCTTATGTCCGGTCGCCTTTATCCTAGAGTCTATGAACTCATGGATCTTCTCCCATATTGAGTAACCATAGGGCATAAGAACCATGAAGCCTTTGACAACTGAATAATCTGCAAGTTCTGCCTTTGTGATGACTTGAGTGTACCAATCCGAGAAGTCCTGAGCTTTTCTTATTGTTATTCCAATGTCTTTTGAGCTCATATGATGCACGCCATCCTAAACTGGGTGCCTGAAGATTGAAATTGGTCTATCGACTCAGTTTCGTTCCTCTGTGTTGGCTCACTATTTGCAGGGCTGCAAGATATAAATGCCCATTCGTCGATGTTGAAACCAACGGCTTGTAGAATCAAGGAAGGTGTTAGAAAAGAGTTGAGGGTTGTCGCAGATCTGCATATTCACTCTCGATACAGTCGCGCTACGAGCCCTAGCATGAATCTTGGAGAGATCGGAAGGTACGCCCAGATCAAGGGTCTATCGGTTGTCGGCACTGGGGACTTCACGCACCCGCTCTGGATGAAAGAGCTCAAGAAAGAGCTTCAGCCGCTGGGCGATACGGGCCTCTACGTGCTACCTTCGTGCGGTTCAAAGGTCAGTTTTATGATCACAGCTGAGGTGTGTACAATTTTTGACTATAACGGCAAGACAAAGAAGGTTCACCATGTTGTGTTGTCACCTTCAATAGAAGTTGCTGAGCAGATAACAGACAAACTAAGGAAACATGGTAGCCTCTCAGCAGATGGACGCCCGATTCTAGACCTTTCAGCGCCTGAGATGGTGGAGCAAATAATAGAAACTTCGCCGGCGAATCTAATCTTTCCCGCTCATGCATGGACTCCATGGTTCAGTGTGCTTGCTGCGAACGCCGGATTCGACAGTATTGAGGAATGTTATGGAGATACTTCTAGCAAGATCCATGCGCTTGAGACAGGGTTATCTTCAGATCCTAAGATGAACTGGAGATTAAGTAAGCTCGATCGGTACACTCTTGTATCTAATTCCGATAGCCA
>JAPKYM010000045.1 GCA_026394315.1 Candidatus Bathyarchaeota archaeon
AAAATCGATATTGAAGTGGTAGGTCCAGACTGTCAGACACCTAGCGCAGGCCGTATTCTGAAAGTGTACAGTGACGACTCGGGCTATTGGGAGGCTTTGCCCTTTGCTGGATGGAACATTGGAAAGTATAAGCTAATTGCATCTTGCAACTTGGAGACAGAATCAAAAGAAATTATTTCTGCGAAGAACGAAACCAGCTTTGTAGTGAACCAGGCTACTCTAGTAACAGATATGCACCCTCAAGTAGAGAAGATAGAGAAGCTGTACAAGTCACCACCACCGGTGGGGGTACCTGAGGGGCCAATTCGAACCAGACCAGAGGGCCCACCATGGGGTCTGCCGGAAGGCCTGTACGGATCCTACCATAATCTCTTCATTGCAGGAACAAAACTCGATCCACCCAAAGATTTCGCATGCGGAGGCTGTCAAACCCAATCCCTAAAATTCATGGATGGACTACGGTTCAACAAGGATCCTGAGGTACGTAAACTGCTAAAGGGTCTGGATCATGGGCCAATAGCACGAGGGATGGGAACAGTGGATGTGTCAGTTCCCAAGTTCGGGGAAACAACGTTAGTCGGTCTTGGAAATCACCACGCTGTGATCCTCTACCCTATAGGAACAGAATGGAACACTTGGCTACCCTCAGAATATCCTGGGCAATGGCCAGAGGTGTTTGATCTCTGGCCTAAGCAGAAGCCTGAGGTGGTCTCCATAGCAAAATTCTGTGGAATGTGGGGTTTCCCCCGCGTGGAGGCAGAGCTTATGGCTAATCTAAAAGAAAATATTTGGACAGGCTACCCTCTTACAGGAGGAGTTATCTACGTAAATTTCGAGGCGATAAATGCAAAACGTCCATCCATCCCTCCTCCCAAGATCTCGACAGTTGTCGACTGTCCAGTAGACGTACTGATAACGAATTCTAAAGGCAATAGGGTGGGTAAGTTGCCAAACGGTAGCCTAGTGCAGGAGTTTACAGCTTACGCTTACCAAGCCATAGGAGAGAATAATGAAACGTTGGGCTGGTATTTCGGCCTTCCTGAAGGCGCCTACAGCATGAATATTGCAGGGCTGTCAACTGGAACATTCCGTCTACTGGTCAGGGACGAAGCAACAGGAGGCAATACGGTTCTGGACTATGGCAATCAGTCTATCACTAAGGACGGGCAGGCAAAGATGATCCTGGGCGAAGGTAAAAAAGAACCATTGATACTGCCAAGCGGAGAGAAGGTCTCCCCGAAGGAAATCCCCCTTCAACTGCCGATCCCTCCAACCCCCTTCATCCCATACGAGTACGTCGTGCTTGTTGCAGTGATAATGTTCGTTGTTGTGACCGTCTATCTTCGCAAGAGATCCAAATCTCAATCAACTAAGCTTGTTCAGGCACCTTTACAATCGCAACCTCCACAGTATGTGCAACAACCTCCACCCGTCTCGCCGCCTGTAGTGGCTGCAAGACCTCCTTTGCAGATACAAAGACCTGTAGAAGAGCAGATAGCCTGTCCAAGTTGTGGAGCCCCAAATCTACTAGCCAGTAAGTTCTGCGGTAAATGCGGCGGAACTTTACAGCAAACATATGCCTTCTGTGAGGAGTGTGGCAGAAGGATACCTGAAGGAGCAACCTACTGTAAATATTGCGGTGACAAGCAGGGAGTAGCATAGGAAAAGTTGTAAGAGAGCTTAAGGTGAGATGCAGATCTAATGTATACTATACTCTAACCAGTCTTATATGTACTGGTAAACTGGTGCGCGAATCCCACTTCCCGTACCGTTAAGGGTGCGCTAGTCTCTCAGCGACTCCAAGTAATGATTGCAGGCTTCAGATAGATTGCGTTCTCGTTCGTTGAGAAATTGTTCATAATTGGCGACTTTCAAGAGCTCTGGGTCGGTTGGCACATACTGTTGGTCGAATAGGTCATTGGAGATTTCAAGATGCGGAATGTAGATTTCGGGTGGGTTGCTGGGAGTTACCCTATTGCTCTTCTCGTTAAGAATTACTATGTTGGCTATCGCGTTGGCCATAAGTCAGTCAGAGTACCCGCCTTTCACAACCGAGCTAAACCGACTTCGCGATCTTCTGCAGGCGTCTTATCGATAGCTCATCCACTCCCGACTTGGTTTGAACATAAGGAAGAATTTTCTCTCTCCCAACCAAAGTGCGCACTAGACTGGATTCTTTCAACTGCTCAACTTGGTTGTAATCCCGAATCGCGGAATAGGAAGGCTCACCGCTAACCCTTCTTCTGGCGTCTTCAGGGCTGCATAGGTCATAAGAGTACTTACTCCTAGAAAAGATCTTCATCTTTGGGGTACGTTTTGCAAAAGGAAATTGCCGTCTTTTGAACGTGCCCCCAAGCACATCTACATATGCAAAAAGACTCAGAAAGTCGTCAGCTCTGCTGGCAGACTTGTCGAAACGAGGAAAACCGCAATTGAAGGCGCAGATGAAGGTTCTGTCTAAAGGTGAACTGGAGTTGATCTCAGACAAGATGAATCTAAAGTCAGCTTCATTACCGAAGACATCTTTGAAGTTAGCATCTATGGCAAATGCTCCTACCCCTTTCCTATGGTAGAGATCAATGAGGGGCTTGGAGAACTTGCTCGCAATCAAAGGGACCGTGCCAATGAACGTTTTGGAATTACCAATGCTCTCGGTTTCGTCCATGATGAACTGC
>JAPKYM010000301.1 GCA_026394315.1 Candidatus Bathyarchaeota archaeon
CTTCTCCCGGAGAAAACTAGACCCGCATTTCTGATCGTTCCCAAGTATTTCTGATTCACCTCGTAGCGGTGGCGGTGTCTTTCATAGATTACATCGACACCATACAGTCGACGTGCCAGGGTCTTTGGAGTCACCAGTATCTTGCTTGCGCCCAACCTCATGGTCGCACCCATCTCTTCCACTTCTTTCTGCTCAGGCATCAGATCGATAACAGGATCTTCGGTGTCAGGACTTATCTCTGTGGAGCTTGCCTGACTTATTCCGATGTTCCTGGCAAATTCAACTACCGCCATCTGGAAACCGAAGCATATCCCTAGAAATGGGATATTGTGCTGGCGGGCGTATGATATGGACATTATCTTTCCTTCAGTGCCTCGGGCTCCAAAGCCTCCTGGGATAAGGATTCCATCTCGATCGTCAAGCTCTTGCAGTCTAGAGGGGTTACTTTCGAAGGTCTCAGTCTCAACCCAGTCTATGTTAACCCTTGCGTCATTTACCGCACCAGCGTGCCTTAGAGCTTCGTTAATGCTGACATATGAGTCGGCGAGTTCAGCATACTTTCCACATATGGCTATCTTGACCTCATACTTGGGGTGAATCATACCTTCAAGCATATTCTTCCAGTCTTGCCAGTCCGGCTTCTTTGTTCTGGCACCCATCCTCTCAACCAGATAGTCACCCATTCCTTGCCCGTCGAGAATCAAGGGAAGTTCGTAGATGGTTCGCATGTCAGGTGAGGTGAATACAGCTCTTTCTTCAATATTGCAGAACAGCGCAATCTTGCGCTTTGGCTCTTGCTTCAGGGGGCTCTGACTTCTTACAACTATCACGTCAGGTTGGATTCCGATTCTTCGAAGTTCCTGAACACTGTGTTGGGTGGGCTTTGTCTTCTGCTCGCCTACTACCTCGAGGACTGGAACTAGAGTAACGTGGACATTCACAACGTTTGTTATGCCCTCTTCGAGTCTCATCTGGCGTGCAGCCTCAAGGAATGGAAGGCTCTCGATGTCTCCAACTGTCCCCCCAATTTCAATAATAGCGCAGTCGGCATCGCTTTTCTTGGCTATCGATCTTATCCGAGTCTTGATCTCATCCGTTATGTGAGGGATTATTTGGACACATTTGCCAAGTATCTGCCCCTTTCTTTCTTTGCCTATTACTGTAAGGTAGATCTGCCCAGTTGTGATGTTGTGTTCCTTGGGGATGTTCACGTCTAGGATTCTTTCGTATGTCCCCAAGTCCATGTCCGTCTCGCCGCCATCTTCTGTGACGAAGACCTCCCCGTGGACATAGGGGTTCATTGTACCGGCATCCACGTTCAGGTAAGGATCTATCTTGAGAGCGGTGACACTCATGCCCCTTGACTGAAGAATCCTCCCGACAGAGGCAGCTGTAACACCTTTTCCTATGCCGGACATCACTCCTCCAGTTATGAAAAGATACTTCTTGACCACGCCTGACACCCTAAACAGTAACAGAAGTTCTTCATTTGATTCTTATAGCATTCTATCTGCGCAGATTCGATTACTGAAATTCATTCATTGATTGATGTCTTCCTGCTTTGCTTGCGTCGGGCCTCTCTCTGGTAGTTGGGAATATCTTCCGTCTGATGATCTGTAGACAGCTAACCTTCCAACAGTCTCCCATAATTCACCCTTCAGTTGTCGCACTTGGATAGTGATGACTTCTGCAGCTGGATCGGACTTGCCAGGCCAGACTGCAAAGCTCAAGAAGTCACCATTAGGCAATCTTGTGGAGAAGCGGGCTTTTGGTTGATGCCGTTCCGACAAAGGAAACACCATTACCTTCATCACGGTACAATATCTCTTATAGAGACTGCGGTCGTTTCTTTAAGTTCCTCTTTTTGGGTATAGCGCCTGCTAGCTGTTCAATTTTCGCGCGGCCTTGCTAGTTCAATGTAAGGGCGAATAGTATCTCAAATAACCGCTTAACATCAAGTTTGTCGTCTGAATTATTGCCATAATGACAAAATCTCTGGCAAAGAGCGTTCCTAGATTCAGTAGTGGTTCTGTCTTGCCTTCAGAATGTTCGAATAGCACGGACCGTTCAAGAATTAAGCGTAAGGACATGTATGCCGTAAGTGCAGCAAGTACAAGGTAGTAAAGCAAATTCAAGTGGAACAAAGTTCCAACAAGAACCATCAGGGGTACTAGACAGTAACCCAACACGACTGTGGCAAGAAGCCCACGCTTAAGACCCAAGACTATCAGCATGGTTCTTGAGTGAGTACTTAGATCCGAAGAATAATCCGCCAAGTCTTCCCACAAACTGTTGACTGCTGTTGTCGCTCCTATGAGAAGCATAAGTACCCAGACTTCAACAGAAAAAATATTGAAAAAGGCAGCTGTTATTAGAACTGGAACCGCTCCCACAGAGAAGTTCACTAAAGGTTTGTATAATGTCTGTCTCAACCTAAAAGGTGATACCGAATATAAAACACCAGCAAGAAGCCCTGCCAGAATCAGCACAATTACCAGCGGAATTCTGGTAATCACGCCCAGGCATACGGACAATACGGAAAAGAGGATAGATATGTACAATCCACGTCTTCCAAGGCGTCTTGTGTACTCTGACCTACTAGGATCAGATTTTGCATCCAAGTCCGCATCGCAGATGTTATTTATGGAGTCTACCGCACTCCATCCACAAAACGCAACCACACTTAGATAGATCGCTTGAACCCAGGTAACATTCTCTCCTATCAGAAATGTTGCTCCAATAGATATCATTAGGAGCATAAATCCTCTTTCGACAGAAATGAACTGGGCGAATCCCTTTATGCTACCGATCATACCGGTCTCACGAAAAGACTCGAATAAAAAGGTTTGGCGCACATTGGGCCGTTGGGGACGCTTAGGGTTAGATGACTTACGATTACGCTATTGCCAAGCATATCGATAGCGCGCGCCAGAAATCCTGCCTCGCACGCTTCAAGGGATCTGATCCGCACCCAATTCTGCCATCAGTCAAACATTGATACAGAACCAATCATGAATACTACGGCTATGGCAAGATATCACCGCTGAAGAAGACACGAAGAGAAGATCATGAACAGGTACAAGAAGTATCCGCGGATCCATAGCGCGAGAAGCCTGAGAGTTGATGTGGTCGTGTTCTCAGAAAACGGCGTTACCAAGCTAATTGAGTGTAAGAGATGCTCAAAAGAAGCCATGCATGTCTACCCCGATGACCTCACCACCCTTAGCAGCTACCACAGCAGATTACTGGATCTAGGCCACAAACCTCGGATGGTTCTATCACTTTGGTTTCCAAAGAAAAGGGTGACTAGAGAAGTGGTTCTGGACCCGGAGCTGGTAGCCAAGAAAATCCCGCTAAGATTTGAATTCAAGGGAAAGAGGCTGTTCTGCAGCCCAGTATGCAGCACGGACGCATAGGCCCAACGAATTGATAATAGGAAAGCCGCCAGACACCAGAAGAATCTTCTTCTTTCTATTCAGGGGAACATCGCTTCGATGAT
>JAPKYM010000255.1 GCA_026394315.1 Candidatus Bathyarchaeota archaeon
AAACAGCTTGTTGTATAATGCTGACATGCCGTCATCTATTTTGCAGTATCCTTTCTTCTTGCAGTATTCGTTGCATTCTGCCTGACAGGGCCTGATCTCTAGATCATTCAAGAAAACCTTCTCAACATCTGAACCAGCATCCCTTGCTGCTCTAAGAGTCTCATCTATCAGAATGTCAGTATTCCCTCCTTTCCTAGGACTGCCGACTATGCCAAGCACTTTCATGTTAGATCACATTCAGACTCAAATTGACTGATTCCAGTTCTTGAACGTGCGTGTTCTCTACTTAAGCAACATTAAATATCTTCATAGCCCTTATTTCAGAAAAGCCGTTGACGTCGAAGAACTCTCTATGCATCCAAGTTCCATCTAGATTGACGATGGGAGTTATAATTACGCACTTCTTTTCATCACAGAAATTCTTGACTACGTATTCCGATGCATGAAGTTCGCTGATGACTTCTTGATTGAGTACACTTTTCTCTTTATATGGAACATTATGCTTGTTAAGGAAAGTTTTCAGTGCCTCACATCTGGGGCAGTTCTCTTTCGTGTAAATAGTGATGTCCAATTGACAACCCTCCACAATGTTCACTCTGCATAGAAGCGGAGCTTTGTGCTCTGGTATGGCATAACAGTATCGCTCAGATTAGCACTCAAGCCTAACGGTCCGGATTCATGCGTCCACAACGTGTGTGCTGCGCTAGTATTTTCGACAATCTTGAACGGATTCTACAGCAATACTGATAGGACAATGGAAAAGAATGGTAAGATATGAAGCGCACGCTGGGAAGATAATAGCATGAAACAAGATGCCAAATACGTCCGTTGGTTTGAAGAGATCAGAATCGAAGATGTTCCTTTGGTTGGAGGCAAGAATGCCTCGTTAGGAGAGATGTACCGTGAACTTGGCACTCGGGGAGTTAAGATTCCTAATGGCTTTGCAGCAACCGCTGAAGCATACTGGCATGTAATAGACTCTGCAGGAATTCTTGATGAACTCAAAAAGGTTATGACAGGCCTAGATAAGGCCAACTTGGCCGATCTTGCGATACGCGGAAAGAAAGCTCGTGACCTCATCATAGGTGCTGGGATTCCTGATGACCTCTGGGCCGAGATTGAGACCGCCTATGATCGGCTTTGCGAGCAGTACGGCCCTGACATAGATGTTGCAGTTCGTAGTTCTGCCACAGCAGAGGACCTCCCAACAGCCTCATTTGCAGGTCAGCAAGAGACTTACCTCAATATCCGTGGATACCATTCGCTGAGGGAGGCCTGCAGTAAGTGCTTTGCGTCACTATTCACTGACCGTGCGATATCTTATCGCATAGACAACAACTTCGACCACTTCAAGGTAGCCCTCTCTATAGGCGTCATGAAGATGGTACGCTCTGACTTGGCCACAAGCGGAGTCATGTTTACTCTTGACACAGAGACAGGCTTTCGTGATGTAGTTTTTATTACAGGATCCTACGGGCTCGGAGAAAACATCGTTCAAGGAGCTGTTAACCCTGACGAGTACTATGTCTTCAAGCCGACATTCAGAAAAGGCCATAGAGCCATTATCAGAAAAAATCGTGGAGACAAAGCAATCAAAATGATCTATGGCCGCGGCGACTCAAAGGTCCTAACACGAAACGTAGAAGTGCCCGATGTTGATCGCAGACGGTTCTGTCTTACAGACGACGAAGTCTTGACATTAGCAGGTTATGCGATAACAATAGAAGACTATTACTCGGAGAAATTTGGCGAAACCCGACCAATGGATATCGAATGGGCAAAAGACGGAAAGGACGGATCTCTATTCATTGTCCAGGCCAGGCCCGAAACGGTTCAATCACAAA
>JAPKYM010000024.1 GCA_026394315.1 Candidatus Bathyarchaeota archaeon
TTATGAAGAGTGCACCGAATGACCACGAGCTTTCAAGAACGGCGACAAATGTCCCTCTTCTTCTGGCTGGTATATATTCTGACATCCATGTGCTGAGGACAGGCATAAGTCCCCCTGTTCCGACTCCTCCTAAAATGCGAAGGATCATCATGGTGTTGAGATCTGGAGCGAAGGCGCAAAGGCCTGTAAAGACGGAGTAAGCAACTATCGTTGCCTGAACAGTCATCTTTCTTCCAATCTGGTCTGCTACGAATCCGCCGCCAGCGGCACCGATGAACATGCCAACGTAATGGGATGTTACAAGCAGGCCGAGAGTTGGCAGAGAAAGCCCCCACTCCGTTCTTATGGCTGGAGCGGAAAAAGAGATTATCATTACAGCTATGGCATTGAAGGCCCAAGCAAGACAGCTTACGCCAAGGAATCTATAATGGAATGCCGTAATAGGGGCCTTCTCCAGAATCTCATGCAGTGACAATCGGACTTTCACACTCTTAGGGTCAGTGAGTCTCACTTGATCTAATTAAGAGATTGGATGTTCAGTGGTTCCTTGTTGTTCTCAGCTCAAATCTTTGAGCAGTGTCCACAGACCCGCTCTTGCGCCGAGCTCCGCTAAGAATGGGTGATCTGCTCCGCTAATTATGATAACATCATTGTCTTGAGGCTGAAACTTCGAGTTCACCATGCTAAGTGGATCTTCCCAGCTCTTAGCAGGGGCCCGATCCTCAGGAGGTATCACGAGCTTGCCATTCTTGTATATGATTGTAGTCGCGCTCTTTGCTCCAGCTCTGATGGCTGCATCACGCTGCTCTATTCCATTTCTAACTTTCGAGGCGGAATCCCTAACCATTATTCCGTAGGCGAATTTGCCTGCGACCAGTGCATTCTCAGATAGCTCGAATTCACTCACTACCCTGGACATGATCTTGTACGCTATTCTTCTTCCTTTGTCAGTGAGTTCGCATCCATGCTTGGTTGTCTTAATGAGGGCCGCCGTTTGCAGATGGTCGAGTATGGTCCGCGTTGAACCTTCCCCCAGATGAAGTATGTTAGATAGTCTCTTTCTGCCAACGGGTCCTGACCTATACATGACCTCAAGGGCTTTGAGAATCTCGTATCTTGAGAAGGATGGCTGAGGACCCGAAGAAGAGCTCTTCTCCAATTTCTCGATTTGTAGGAGATCTTTCATGTGAGATCGCGCCCTCCAAGAGGATCTCTCCTCAGGCCTTCTAGAACGCCCAAAGCCTCATCCAGACTCTTGGTTACATTTGCCCCCATATCTATCAGTTGCCTTACAATCATTGTTCCTTCACCATTGGTGAAATCCCGATCACTATTCGGGTCGCCAATTACGAGTATCAGTGGAAGGCCCGATTTGAGCGCGAATATGGCGGCCTGGAGGTTCATTATGTTGCCACGTCCGATCAAGAAGTCTGTCACAAGGACCGCATTAGAACCCTTGATGAGTTGCAGATTCTGTTCATGCGCCTTTTCTGTTATAGGTGAGAAAGGCGCTTCAGGGGCGATCGAGATGCCCAGAGACTCAGCCACCTCATAGTCCGTGTCAAGAATATTCAGAACCCCAGCCGTAACCTCCCAGCCCTCGTTCACGAGTCTCCGCATAGGGATGGCGCCTGATCCTCCGCCACATATCAGATGAACCGTCCACTCCTTCCTTGACGTTTTGGTCTTCTGGCCTGCTATAGGGATTGCATAGACTGAGTTAGTAAGGAAGCTGTGTCCGACATGGACATCAACTCCGAATACGGTCCTGATGTTTTCCCTCGTAAGTATCGTTCCCGGCGGCCCGACCGCTTCCACTCTTCCCTTGCTCATGAGGAGGATCCGATCACAATATCGTGCAGCCATATTGAAGTCATGGAATACTGAAATGATGGTCAACTTCTCTTTCCAGCTTAGAGACTTCAGTAGATCCATGACCTCAAGTTGACTACTTACGTCCAGATGGAGTGTCGGCTCATCCAGCAGTAGGACTCTTGGGGTCTGGGCGAGTGCTCTTGCAATAAGTACGCGCTGTCTCTCACCACCGCTTATCTCTGTCACAGCTCTCTCTGCAAGATTCGCCACTCTCGTCTTAGTCATGCTCTCTTTGGCGATTCTGAGATCCTCGGACGTCTCAACCCCGAATCTGCTTAAGTGAGGGTTGCGCCCCATCAGGACCAGATCCAGTACAGTGAATCTAAAGGGTATGTTGCTGTCTTGAGCTACGAAACCCATCTCTCTAGCTAGGCTCTTGTGACTCATCTCCTGAATGTCCATCTCTTCCAGATATACAGCACCAGATCCAGGCCTGAGGATCCTGCTGATTACGCCAAGCAACGTTGATTTGCCCGCCCCGTTAGGGCCGATTATGCCTACGAACTCCCCCTGCATCACTTCAAAGCTAACGTCCCTAAGAGCCTCACCCGAGTCATAGGAAAAGCTGACGTTGTCTATTGTTATGCCCACCAGATACGACTCACCTCTAGATGGCATATCTTCCTCTGCTCTTTCTGAGTAGGTAGATGAAGAAGGGGCCGCCTGACAACGCTGTTATGATTCCGACTGGTAGTTCAGTAGATCCTGAGATTGACCTTGCTAGAGTATCACAGAATACGAGGAAGATCCCGCCTGTCAGGAAAGAGCTAGGTATCAGGACTCTGTGGTCTGGACCGACAAGCATCCTAGTCAGGTGAGGTATCACAAGGCCAACGAAACCGATCAAGCCACTGACTGAGACTGCCGCTGCAGTCATCAAAGAGCCTACGGCGAGGAGAATCTTTCTTGATCTTTCGACATTGACGCCTAGGTGCTGAGCTTCTTCGTCACCAAGTGTCATAATGTTGAGGTCCCTTGAGAACAAGTATGTCACTAAGGTCCCAATAGTGATAAGTGGGAAGACCCCCAAGACGTCCGCCCATTCGATGTAGGAGAAGCCCCCCATCATCCAGTAAATTAACCTGTGCAATTCCCACCCTGAGAAGACTTGCAGGAGTGATACCAGAGATGAGAGAAAAATGCTGACAGCCACTCCTGATAGAAGCAGTGTGATGACTGGGGCTCGAGATCCGACTTTCGCCAAGCCGTAGACGGCAAAGACGGTCAAGGTGGCGATCAAGAAGGAAAGGATTGAGACTGAGTAGACACCTACAGCTGAGTATCCTAATCTCATGACGATCGCTAGTGCAGCGCCCAATGCTGCCCCTGAGGAGACGCCTAGGACATATGGATCAGCCATGGGGTTTCTGAATACGCCTTGGAAGACTGTTCCGGCAAGGGCCAAGCCCGATCCTATCAATGCGCCCGCTAGGACTCTTGGCAGCCTGATCTCTTTGATGATCATGAGTTCTATATCATGAAGATCTAAGCGAGAGGTACTGAGTCTTCTCTGTCTGCAATGGCAATCACTGGTATTTGGATCTTGGGTGGTATGTGGGTTGGATGGAGTATCCAACCAGCTTTTTAAATACGACCATAATATAAGCCTTCGAAATCAAAATGGCCGCCCTCATGATTATCGGAGACGGAATGGCCGACGTGCCCCTATCAGAACTTGGTGGGCATACGCCGCTGGAGGTAGCAGGGTGTCCGAACATGGCGAGGCTCTGCTCCAAAGGAAGATCTGGGCTCTTTGATCCTTTAGGTCCCGGCATAGTCGCGGAGAGCGCGGAAGCTATCATGACGATTCTTGGCTACGGCCACCATTTGACACATCTTTCGAGAGGGCCGCTCGAAGTATTGGGCGCCGGCCTAGATCTCGAGGAGGGCGATATCGCATTCAGATGCAATTTCTCACTCGTTGATGAAGATCTCCGAATTCGAAATGAGAGGGTGGAAGTTCCGGAAAATTCACGCTTGGATCTGATCCAGTCTCTTCAAGATTATTGTCATAGTTCTTGGGGGTTGGATCTTGTCTTCAAGCTGACTTGGAGATTCAAAGGTGTCATGCTTCTCAAGGGAGAGAACCTTTCATCAGAAGTAATCACACCGCCGCCGGGAAGAGGCGAGGAAGCGTTGGCTGTGAGACCGCTCACTGAGTCTGCTGACTCAACGAGAACTGCAATGATCATAAACTCAATAATAAAAGAAAGCAACAGAATTCTCTCAAAATCCGGTTGCCCGCCAGGAGTTGACGGGCCTGCGAACATTCTCATCCCATGGGGAATCGGAAGAAAAATCTCCCTTGAACCCTTTTCTACTAAGCACGGATTGAATGCGACCTGCGTGGCAGGCGCATCATTGGTCCGCGGGATCGGCGAAGCTTGTGGAATGACGGTTCCACTAATTGCGGGCGCAACAGGAGGAGTCGACACCAACATAGAGGCTAAAGCAGAAGCCGCCATCGAAGCCTGCAAGGACCACGACTTCGTGCTAGTTCATGTAGGAGGCCCAGACGAAGCAAGTCATGACGGTGAAGTCCAGTCCAAAGTGAAGATCATAGAGAAGATCGACTCAATGCTAGGCGACATACTCGAGAGAACGTCTCTTGAAGGTATCCTCGTTACTCTTCTATCAGACCATACCTCTTCCACCGCTCTGAGGAGACATACTCCCCACCCAACACCGATAGTGATCACAGGAAGCAGAATGGCCTCTGACGATGTCAGAGAATATACCGAGTCCGCCGCCTCAAAGGGTGGACTTGGACGGATTACTGGGGCAATGCTCATGAAAACGATCCTCGGTCTTGTCGGATGATCTTGGAAGGAGGAGTGTACAATCTATTGAGTTCAACGCAAGGGCCAAGAACGAAATTAGCTACAGCTAGACTTCCTGTTCACGGCGGAAATGTATGGGATGCGACGAGTGAGTTCTCGATAAGGACCGGAAAACTGATCGACTTCAGTTCAAACATAAGCCCAGTAGGACCGCCAAGAAAGGTCCTTCGAACAATCAAAGATAACCTTTGGAAGCTCGGGTATTACCCCCAAGTAGATTCGTTCAATCTGAGAAGTCTCATCGCAAAAAAGCATAAGGGCCTCACGTCCGAAAACGTCATAGTTGGCAACGGTTCTTGTGAACTGATCTATCTCTTCGCGGATGTCTTTGCCCAAAAAGGAACCACCGCTTTGATCCCCGAGCCGACGTTCAGCGAATATGAGTCAGCAGTCCGGAGAACCGGAGGCAAAGTCAGGGGGGTCATGCCCAAAGACAACTTTAACCTCGATGTAAAGGCCATAATGGATCTCGCCAGCGATTGTAACATAGTGATGATCTGCAATCCCAATAACCCGACAGGCACCTTGATCGAACGTAGAGAGCTCTTAAAGATCATTGATCATGCAAAAGACCGTGATTCTTGGGTCTTGATTGATGAAGCCTTCATGGATTTCATCGGGAACCAAAAGGACTATTCATTAGCTAGGGAAGTCAGGAGGCATAACAACCTCTTCGTTCTCAGGAGCCTGACCAAGTTTTACAGCTTGGCCGGCCTTAGAATTGGCTACGGCCTGGGCTCTAGTAGAATCATAGAAGCACTTCACAGTGCGAAGGTCCCGTGGAACGTTAACTGCCTAGCTCAAGTGGCTGCTGAAGCAGCACTCAAAGACCCCAAGCATGCAGCAAGAGTCAGAGAACATTTGCTGAAAGAGAGAAGCTTCATGATGAGGCGACTCAAAACGATTCCGAGATTAAGAGTTCATGATTCCAAAACAAATTTCATCTTGATTAATACCAGAGAGACAGGATTAACGGGAAAGCAAATCTCAGAGCGATCATTGAAGCGAGGAATGATGATTAGAGATTGCAGCTCCTTCAGAGGCCTAGATAAATTCTACATCAGAATATCAATGAAGACAAGAAGGCAGAACATGATTTTACTCGACTTTCTTCGGAGTCTATGAACAAAGAGCAAGGTTCAGATCAGATGATTACTCTCTGTTGCTTTCCTGAGATTCTCATATCTCATTTATCGATTCTGATTCTTGCATTTGTACTTGACTTGGTTGGAGAACCGCCTCAGTCAATACATCCAACGGTCCTAATGGGTAAGCTTGCCGAGCGACTCACTAAGAAGATACTGAATTTGAGGTCTCATCAACGCCTCCTCGGCTTTCTACTTACTACAACAGTAGTTATCTTGGCTACAGGCTCAGCCCTCCTCCTTCTGGAAGTCACCAAGAGCGTCTTGGGTCAGCTCGCTTACATCATTCTTGGAGGTCTAATCCTAAAGACCTCATTCGCGATAAAATCCATGGATGCCCACGCAAGACCGATCGAAGATGCTCTGATTAGTAAAGATCTGCCGAGGGCAAGAGAGCTACTGAGCAGAATTGTGAGACGAGACACGACAAATCTTGATGAAGGTCTCTGTGCTTCCGCCACAATAGAATCAATAGCCGAAGGTACCGTAGACGGGATAGTGTCCCCTCTATTCTATTTCTTTCTTTTTGGCGTTGCGGGGGCCATAGCCTTCCGAGCGATAAACACTCTTGACTCGACCGTCGGCTACAAAGACCAGACTCATGCTCAAATAGGATGGTTCTCTGCAAGGTCTGATACTGTTGCAAACTACATCCCAGCTAGATTAACTGCAATTATCATGATCTTTGCAGCCGCGATTCTCGGCAGAGACTGGCATTCTGCAGTCTCAACGTTAAGAAAGGAACATGGTAGAACTGAAAGCCTAAACGCAGGGTGGCCTATGTCTGCGATGGCAGGCTCGCTTGGAATAACCCTAGAAAAGCTCGGATCATACCTGCTGGGGGAGGGACTGAGGGTCCCCTCTCCCAAGGACATATCTTCCGCCCTTCAGATGATGTGTACAGTGACGATGATCTTTTCGACAATTGCAGTTCTCCCCTATTCGATATTTTTCTGTTCACTAGCGAGTTGATAGAATTGTATGAGCATACGGATGTGTTGAAGGCACTAAACGTGTCCAAGGCAGAAGAGTTGTTGAAAGAAATCAAAGGCAAGACCCCGCTTTTCGTATGTACAATCGCCACCACTGAAACCGCTAAGATTCCAGGAATATCTGCGGCGGGGCAGAACCCTGAATTCACGGATCTAACCCCCCCCGCAGACATGGAGTTTCTGTACTACGGTAGATGCAGATGCATTAGCGGAGTTCCTGTGACCCCAGATGGGATACCAACGCCTGCGATAATTACCAGAGCCGCCATCAACCTGTCAAATATCCCGATGCTTGTCGTCGATGGCGGGTCTAGAGTATGCCGAATAATCCTCATGAGCTCAAACTCTCTGTCGTGAATAAAGCAATGGAGGTAGCTGGAATAGAAGAGGGAGAATTAGCAGGGGAGCCGCTTAAAGCAATAGCTGCTATGGGGGACCCCGCGCAGGTAACTATGTCGGGGCTAGTCGTAGGTGCAGCAGAGATCCCAACGATTTTGGCAGGAGGGACCCAAATGGCAGCCGTTCTTGCCATAGTTGATCAGATAGACCCATCCGCAAGAGATAGGTTGGCGATTGGGACTACAAAATGGGTACTAAGGGATCCAAGTTCTGACTTAGTGAGCTTGGTCAGGCAAGTAGGAGATGTTCCAATTATGGCCGCCAATCTCGACTTCAGTTCACTGAAGCATTCTGGGCTGCGAGCCTATGAATCGGGCGCGGTCAAAGAAGGTGTAGGCGCTGGCGGCGTATCGATATCCGCAATGACCATGACATCAGGTCAGATAACAATGTTATCGCTCCAACAGGAGATAGAACGAGAATACGAACGAATCCTAGGTGGGAAAGCGTCTTGAGGCTGCCACATGGTGTATCCATGCAGGCTACCAGAGGATCTCTGATAGTCAGATCAACTAAACATGTGAGAGTGCTTAGCTCCGCGATTCTGAATGGGGGGTGGAGAAGGGCGGATTCGATTCTGATTCAGAAGGTACCGAAGAATTTCAGATGTGATAATCCCCTCGCGTATCTGTTGAGGGCTGCTGCAAGGACCCACTTGGATGCGAACACCACGGTGGGCTTCTTGACGGCCGCTGATCCTAGCAAGTTCGGATTCTCCACATGCCAGATAGGCCGAGTCATGGTTTCCACGGTGGCCACAGCGGGAACTTCCAACTCAGCGAGAGCAGGTGAGCCTATCAAGATTCTCGATAGTCCTGGAACTATCAACACATTGGTTCTCACAAATGCGCGGATGACTGATGGCTGTATTGTAAACGCTCTCCAGACGGCGACTGAGGCAAAGACACTCGCATTAAGGGAACTGGACATTAGAAGTTCAAATTCAGGAGGCGAGGCAACGTGTACCACATCCGACGCTCTTGTGATCGGAACTACGAACGAAGGAGCAGTCTGCAAATACGCGGGTGCGGCAACGGAACTGGGAAGAGCGATTGCTGAGTCCGTTCGTTTGGCAGTCAGGGATGGCATAACAAAACATGACAAAATCTTTCCGGGTCGAAGTCTGCTGCAGCGACTATGTGAGCGTGGTATAGACACCAAGGATCTTGAGGATGCTTTCTTTGAAAAGTACATACACCACCAATCATTTGGCAGTAGAAATCGCGTCAGGAAGACGTTCAGGAGGTTTCTTGAAGAAGCTTCTTCAGACCATAATGTTGCTGCCTTAGTTCTTGCTGCTCTGCGTATTGAGGATGATGGGTGCCTAGGGCTTATCCCTGGACTTTCAGAAAAGGAATTTGTCAGAGATCCTGTGAGTCTTCTGGCAGATGAGCTCATAGGAATTGCGATAAGCAACTACATTGCAGGGTCGAAAGGCTTATTTGAGTACGTCAGGTTCGACCGCAAGAAGCCAAGTGTCATCAGAAGGCTGGGGCCTTTTGGGGATGATGCGGTCGGAGCACTTGTGGCTGGAGCCTCGTCTAATGTCTACTCGAGTCTGTTAGGAAAGAGGTAACCTCTGCTGTCTCTGTTAAGGGACCTAAAGAGCGCCGTAGCATTCCTGACAATTATCCCGGTAAGCGAAAGCTCAACGACTGTTCAAGAAGTAGCCCTCAGTGCGTATCTCTTCCCTGCAGTGGGTGCGGTTCTAGGTCTAATCATAGGATTACTAGGAAGTGTGCTGATGGTTTTTCTTCCGAGTCTAACATCTGCTGTACTTGTTGTGGGCTGTCTCTATTTTTCTACAGGTCTGCATCATTTTGATGGACTTCTTGATTTTGGTGACGGCCTTATGTTCAGAGGCACTCCCGAATTGAAGGTGACTGTCATGCGAGACAAGGCAACAGGTGCTGGCGGTCTAGCTTTGGGACTGATCAACACGCTACTGCTGGTTTCGTGCTTGTGGACAGTATCAGCGGACATTTTTATTCCTTTGATGCTGGTGTCTGAGACCTCTGCAAAACTAGCTATGGTTTTCGCAGCATTCATTGGCAAGCCCTCTTCGGACGGTGTTGGAGCCGTGTTCACTGGGAATATGAAAAGCAGACGAGGTAGAGCTGCGCTTACAGGAGCAATCGTCTTCTCAGTCGTGATTGCGGTAGTAGCTCTTAGAATCAGAGGCTTAGTCGGTTCAGCGTCGGCACTGGTGGTTGCGGGATCGCTTGTCATGCTGTCACATAGGCACTTCCAATCCGTGACAGGCGATGTCCTAGGAGCTGTAAACGAGCTGGCAAGATCCTGCACGTTACTGATCTTGGTGGTTTTCAGATGGCTGTAGTTGGATTGATCATGGCTGGTGGGAGAGCCATCAGAATGGGTTCCGAGACGGAGAAACCTTTAATCAATTTCAATGGAGAGTCAATGATTAAGTGGGTCATCAAAGCCCTCGAAGGCGCATCAGAGATAGAAGAGATCGTTGTGGCGACTAGCCCTCACACTCCCAAGACTCAGGAAACCGCAAAAGAACTCGGATTGCAGGTCATAGAGACTAAAGGAAGAGACTACATTTCTGACGCGCAAGAGGCGATCCGAAAACTCATTCCCAAGACCGTACTTGTAATCTGCTCTGACTTACCCTCCGTATCCAGTCAGCTGATAGATGAGATAATCCGACAATATGCTGAGTGTGGTAAGCCGTCGCTCAAGGTTGTCACTCAGTCCGGACTCCCCAAAGACTCAGATCGGCTGAACCACTCCTTTGAACCAAACGATGACAACGTTATTTCCGCTGGCATAAATGTGATAGACAGCCTACATATCAATGAACCACAAATTGACGAGGCAATACTCCTAGTGGAATCAGCGGAAGTCGGCGTAAACATCAATACGCCCGAGGATCTGGAAACGCACTCTCAATACGAATGATGAGGGCGACCGTCCTTCCGCAGAAACCGAACCCTACGTCGGAATCCCAGATTTCACATGCGCCATATATATCCGGCATGCTAAGTGGAGTCGAAGCATCCAGTCTGAGAGTACCTCCGTAATGGTCAGATGATGGAAGATGATGAATTCAAAGGTCGCCAAAGTTGCTCAAGAAGCAGACATGTCTATACCCATAGAAACCTCCGATAAACCGAGGTGGGGAGCGAAATCTGCTTTTCTATGCTACCTCACGGTCGTAGTCGGTGTCTTGATAGTTGCCGCATTTACGGGTCTACTGCTACGTTTTTCAGGTT
Source organism: Candidatus Bathyarchaeota archaeon (assembly GCA_026394315.1). Classification (GTDB taxonomy): domain Archaea; phylum Thermoproteota; class Bathyarchaeia; order 40CM-2-53-6; family RBG-13-38-9; genus JAPKYM01. Next base: position 10,491 of record JAPKYM010000024.1, read on the forward strand.
TCAACCTAGCCGAACCGCCCTATCCGATATCGCTAGTGTCAATTCCAGCGAATGAAATTTCAATACTTCTGCTGACGCTGGCTTTCATCAAAAGAAGTGGGGCGAGTATTAGCCAGATGGGCTTCAGGAAGATCTCCGCAGCGACCGTCATTAAAATGACTATTCTTGGCGCTGCGCTGCTTCTACTTACCGCCACAGTCGGAGCCACACAGAATGCTATTCTCGGTCATGACCCAGCGGAGCAGATCTTCGCCAAGTTCGTTGTCCCAAGAACCCAAATCCAGCTTGTTTTTTTGGTTATTTTCGCTATGGTTCTTGTTGGACCGATTGAGGAACTATTCGCAAGAGCATACATCCAGAAGGGTTTAGAGAACCATTTTGGCAGGGTCAAGGGCCTGTTGTTGGCTTCCCTTCTGTTCGGCATGCTCCATGCATTGAATGTTGTAAGGGCAATAATTCCGACCTTTGTTGCAGGACTGTTTCTGGGGTATATGTGGCAAAAGACTGGGCGGAACACGACCTCCGTGGCCGTACTGCATGGAGCCTACGACTCGATCGCTTTAGCGCTTGCCTTCCTATTCGGGGTCTAGGTTAGCTGGGATTATGGGCGCGCGCGAAGAGCAAGCGTGATGAAATGGTATTGTAAAGAGGTATGAGGAATAATAGACTCACAGAGAGAACGCTCTCGCTTATGAAT
>JAPKYM010000242.1 GCA_026394315.1 Candidatus Bathyarchaeota archaeon
CTGCAGGGAATAAGCGGCGCAGCATACGTACTGAGGACAAAACTGCGAACAACGAGGGATGAGCAGGTCAGAACAATGCTGGAGATCATTGAGAAAGAAGTTCGATATTCGGACAAAATAATCAACGACCTTCTGGATTACTCAAGAGAAATGCGCCTAGGACTAACAGAGATCAGCCTCAGCTCCATCATAGAAGATGCGCTAGCTTCAGTTCTTGTTCCAGAGACTATAAGCTTGAAGCTGCCCGAGAAAGAGGCGAAGATAAACGTCGATCCCGAGAAGATGAAGAGAGTCTTCGTGAACATTATCAAAAACGCTGTTGATGCTATGCCCGGAGGCGGCACCCTCACAATACAAAGCAGAGAATCCAACGACAACATGGAGATCGCATTCAATGATACTGGAACAGGCATGCCAAAGGAGGTTATGGAGAAGCTCGGAAAACCTCTCCAAACAACCAAAGCAAAAGGAATGGGAATGGGACTAGCCATCTGCTACCGAATAGTACAAGCTCACAAGGGATCAGTCACTGCAGAGAGTATTCCAGATCAAGGCACAACGATCAAAGTGACACTGCCACTCCTAAACAACGAGACTACCTAGCGTTTACCCAACTATTACAAAGCATCCGCGTGCTATTCTTGTCTCACGCTTCAATCTCACGACCTTACGAGAAGATGATAAGGCGGACTTTGATTCTACAATACAGTGATGGGACGGACGTGGATCGAAAATGAGCCTCTCCGGTAAGGTTGCATTAGTAACAGGAGCTGGAAGTGGAATTGGAAAAGCATCAGCGATCTCACTCGCAAAGAAAGGAGCAGATCTTGTCCTATGGGGTAGAACGAAGAGCAAACTCTCTCAAACAGGAGAGGAAATACTGAGTTTAGGCCGAAGATGCCTGCTTTACCCGGTTGACGTGACTCTGCCTGCAGACCTCTCCAAAGCCGTGCAAGATATTCAAAAGGACTTTGGAGAGATTGACATACTGGTAAATAGTGCGGGGGTCAATATTCCGCAAAGTGCTGAGGATGTTACAGTCGATGCATGGAACATAATCATGGACACTAACGTCAAAGGGCTCTTCTTTTGCTGTCAATCAGTTGGCAAGCAGTCGATGATGCCCAGAGAAAAAGGGGTCATCATTAACATCTCATCCCAGGCTGGTAAGGTCGCTCTCCCATACAGAGCGGTCTACTGCGCGAGCAAGGGTGCAGTGGATCAGTTGACCCGTGTACTTGCATACGAATGGGCAAAATACAAAATCAGAGTCAATGCTGTGGCACCAACGTTTGTCGAAACACCATTTACCGAGAAGATGCTCAATGACCTAGAATTCAGGGAATTCGTTATGAGCAACATTCCACTGAAACGCCTCGCAACAGCAGAAGACGTAGCTAATGCAGTGTGTTTTCTTGCCTCCGATGAGTCAAACATGATAACCGGCGCAGTAATCCCCGTAGACGGTGGATGGACAATACACTAGATTCCGATTTTTCTCTAACATTCAACAGATTTTCGCTCTGCCTATGTTTCACGCAATTTAAGTCAACTTGCGGCGCAAAGGTAACCGAAACCTTGACTATCTCGATTCAGCTGAAAATTTTGGAAAAGCCCGACACAGGTAAGAACTAAACATGCATGAAAAATGATCTGGGTTCGCCTATGGTGAGCGGATATTCAGGGAGACTGTTAACAATCGACCTTACTAGTCGTGAAATAGCCAAAGAAGATCTCAACCTCAGAATAGCCCGAGAGTTCATCGGTGGTGAGGGAATTGCTTCAACAATACTGTTTGAGCAAGTCGGGCCCGAAACCGACCCACTGGGCCCCGATAATACGCTAATCTTCATGACAGGGGCCTTTGTTGCTACAAACATTCCCTGCGGGATCAAGACAACAGTGGTCTCAAAATCACCCTTGACCGGCATATACGGTGAGTCCGTTTTCTCAGCCCCCCTCGGCATCGATTTGAAAAACTCAGGCTATGATGGAATAATAATCAAAGGTAAAGCGAAGGATCCTGTGTACATATGGATTAATGATGACCAAGTAGAGATTAGGGAAGCTCAACACCTATGGAGTGAAGAGACTTTCGAAACAGTCAACAAATTACGAAAGGAACTGAGAGATGCTACAATCTCAGTTGTCACCATAGGGCCCGCAGGTGAAAGGCTCGTCAGACTGGCCAGCATTATCGCTGACGACAGCAGAGCAGCAGGCAGATGCGGTCTCGGCGCAGTTATGGGCTCCAAGAATCTCAAGGCTATAGCATCCAAGGGCACGGGGAAGATACCGGTATCAAACCCAACTAGGTTGAACGAATTAAGAAAGGAAGCTGTCACAACAGCTTTGCCCAACACCAAAGCCCTCCGTGACAACGGAACTGCCTCAGGCCTCATAACCTTCGAGCAGAACGGTAACCTCCCAATCCGAAACTGGACCCGAGGAAGCTTTCCCGAAGCAGACAAGATCACAGGCACAACGATGACACAACGAATTCTCACGGCACCTTACCCATGCAAAACCTGCCCGATAGCATGCGGAAGGAAAGGAACAAAAGAAGGACTGGGAGAAGTCCTAGGTGAGGGGGTGCTCATGGCCGCGAAGAAAATCGGAAAAGGGTCGGAGAAGTTCGCGATACACGTGAAAGGACTAGAGTTCCCTGAGCACAATCCACGTAAATTCAAGTCCATGGGTGTCGCGTACGCTACATCCAATGTGGGGGCAAACCACAATCGAGGCTCACCAATGCTCGTAGAAAGAAACCTGCTAAGCCCAGAGCTGCCATGGAAAGAGCCTGTTGACGGCTTCATAGCTAAAGACAAAGGGCGCATGACCAAGGTATACCAAGACATCTGTTGCGCAGTCGACTCACTTGGGATATGCAAGTTCATGGTCTTCTGGGGTAAACTCCCTCTCAGGATTCTCGTTGAGTACTACAACGCCATAACGGGCTGGGACATAACCTTTGAAGATCTCATGAAAGCAGGCGAGCGAATATGGAACTTACAGCGAGCCTTCAACATCAGAATGGGGACATCAAGAAAGGACGATACCTTGCCAGACAGGTTTCTGAAGGAGTCAGTGAACGAAGGTCCTGCGAAGGGACAAATCGTCGAACTCGAAACTATGCTCGCAGAATTCTATAATGAACGTGGGTTAGATCAAAATGGCAAGCCAAGCAAAGACAAGCTGCTTGAACTGGGCCTAGACTGGGTTGCGGAAAAACTATATCCGGACTAAAATAGCAGGGTGCGAATCATCTTCCATTTCATTTCTTAACTCTAATTCGCGCATCTGCTACTGCACAGCCTTCAGGGGATACGATTACCGGATTTAGATCCATCTCGGCAATTGGCTGTTCAGAAACTAGGAAGGACACCTTTGTCATAATGTCAGCGAGCTTCTTGATGTCAATTGGCTTTTTGCCTCTGAAACCCTCAAGTAACCTTGCAGCCCTAGTGTCCGAGATCATCTCTGAAGCTTCCGCTTCAAAAAGGGGCGCCAACCCGTAGGATAGATCCTTGAAAGCCTCAACAAACACGCCTCCTAGACCAAACGCCACTACGGGGCCGAAGTCCTTATCCACAGTTGAGCCAATAATGACCTCAACGCCTGACGACAGCTGGTTCTGGATTATTACGCCCTCTATTCGCGAGTCGGGCTTCGCACTCTGGATGCGCTCTACAATCTCCTTGAATGTTCTCGCCGCCTCTTCGGGATCTCCTACATTGGTGACTACGCCACCAAGGTCCGACTTGTGTATTATGTCAGGAGACAGCACTTTCATGACAACGGGGAATCCTAGCCTTGAAGAATATGATCTTGCCTCTGAGTCCGTTTTGGCAACGTAGTCCGTAGTCGTTTCAATCCCGTAAGATCTCAAGACCTCTTTGCTTTCAATCTCCGAGAGCATATCCCGACCCTCAGAGAACACCTTCCTGAATACTGAATTTGCGAGATCTCTTTTGGAATCTGCTGATTTTGGCAATGGCCACTCCTTCCTCATTCCCGCTTCTATCAGACCTTCAACGGCTCTGACCACGCGTTCGCTCGTCGGGTAGGTTGGTACGCCAGCCTCCTCCAGCTTCGTTATCAGCTGCCTCGAGAACTCGCCCCCAGTTGCCCAGCAGACGATAGGTTTGCCATGCTCCTGAACTTGCGCGATTGAATCAACAACATCAGGAGACAATGGCGGGTTAAGGAAGACTATGAAATTGAGTATCGCATTAATTGATGGATCCTCCAGAATGATCTTGAATGTTTGTTGATAGTCTTCGCGTGTAGCACTCCCTGTCAAGTCCACGTATTCGCCGATTACCGCGTAAGGTGGCAATGAGGAATGTAGCTTGTCCAATGTTTCCTTGGAATAGTTGACGATTGACAGGTCACGTTCATGACATAGATCCGCTGCCGCCACTGATGGGCCGGCCGCATTTGTTACGATGGTAACATTCCTACCTTTCGACGGCGGTTGTTTCTCAATGGCTTTTGATATGTCAAAGAGTTCCTCGAATGACTCTGCGAGGATCATTCCTGAACGCTTGAATATTGATCTACATACCTGGTATGAGCCAGTTATCGCTCCCGTATGACTCCTTGCAGCTTTTGACCCTTCCACTCTGCCTGTCTTCAGAACTACGATGGGCTTTGTTTTTGTGACTTCCCGTGTCTCTTTGATGAGTTGTCTTCCGTCACTGAGACTCTCCAAGTGTAGAGCGATCACTTTGGTGAATTGGTCGCGGCCAAGGTAACGAACCATGTCAATTTCATTCACATCACACCTATTCCCAAGGCTGACAAGTCTCCTGATGCCTAATCTTGAGTCTGTGGCCCATTCAAGGAAGGTAAGGCCAAATGTGCCGCTCTGTGTCACAAATGACAATCCTCCAGGATTCGGCCTTACCATCCGATCATGCGGATAGAAGAAAGTGTCCAGCCTTGAGGTACTGTCGAAGACTCCGATGCAGTTAGGTCCGATTATCCTCATTCCGTATCTGCGGGCAATTGTTACTAGTTGTTCTTCATACGAGGCTTTCTCCTCCCCCATCTCCTTGAAGCCGCCTGATACTATGATCGCGTTCTTGACACCTCTTGCTCCTGCTTCTTCAACGAGCTTTGGGAGGATGTTTGAGGCAGCAACGTACACTGCGAGATCGATTCTTTCCTTGACATCACTTATTGACGGGTAGCATTTCAAGCCGAGTATGGTTTCGGCGTTTGGATTGATGGGGTAGACTTGACCTTCAAATTGGTATTGAGATGCGTTTCGCACCAATTCGTGACCGATTTTTCCAGGTTTTGAAGAAGCGCCTACGATGGCAACGCTTTGAGGCGAAAAGAAATTGTCTAAGGGATCTCTCTGGTCTTCAGAGCTCGGATCGTTCATGCCATTCACTTTCTCGTGTTTGTTTTGAGTTCTTGATTCAGTTCAAGAAGAAATCAAATCTAAGTTGTAAGTTCCAGCCTACTCTCACGGGTATTCAATTAGCTTACTTTATACTCTGAGAGCTGCAGCGGTTTTCCCTCAAACATCCTCCGCATGAGCAGCAAAGCGTCCTTCTCCGTAACGACCTTTGGGTTGTGTGCTAGAAGCCTTTTCACTGTGACCATGTTTTTGGCCATCGATTCAAGATCGGACTCTTTGATTCCTATCTCTCTCAGGGAGAGCGGGCTATTCACGTTCCCCATTAGTCTCCTCACAGCTGCTACTGCATTAAAGGCATTCTTGTCTTCAGCAACTTCGGTCTCCTTGACGCCTGCAGCCTCCGCGACTGCTCCTAACTTGGACAGGCAGGCTGAAGCGTTGAACTCCATCACGTACGGAAGCGCGAGGGCGCATCCGAGGCCGTGGGGGACCGTTACTGTGAAAGAATAGGCTGCAGCGTGTCCGGCTAAGACGCCTGATATGGCCAGAGAAATTCCTGCAAGCATTGAGGCCAGTGACATATCACGTCTGGCCGCAAGATCTTTCCCGTCTCGGTATGCTTTGGGCAGACTTCTGAAGATGTGTTTGACAGCATCGATCGCCAGAGGCTCACAGAATGAGTTGAGATCAACTGACATCAGCGACTCAACGGCATGTGTCAATGCATCCAGACCAGTGGCGGCGGTGACGCTTGGAGGCATGGTTACCGTTAGCAAAGGATCGACGATGGCTATGTCGGCTATGTTGTAAGGGCTAACGATCCCGAGCTTCAAATGCTCCTCCCTGTTGGAGATGATTGCGTTCATGGTGATTTCAGCTCCGGTGCCTGCAGTTGTTGGAAGTAGTATCTTCGGTACGCTTGGGTTCGGTACCTTTCCGACTCCAATGAAATCGGCGATAGGGTTGGGATTTGTGATGCAAATTGATGCTAACTTCGCCATGTCAAGGGAGCTTCCGCCACCTAGACCGATGATCAAGTCGTAGCTAGAATCCCTAGCTACTTTTGCCACCTGCTCTGCAGCTCGCATACTTGGTTCGGGTTCGACTTCGTCAAAGACATCTGTTTTGATACCGGAATCCTGCAGGGGACCTAATATCTGGGAGCTTGTCCCCAGTTTGCTGATCACTGGATCCGTGATTAGAAGCGCGCGTCTTGGACCAAACGCCTTAGCCAAGTTTGGAACTTCTTTGGCGGCACCCTCTCCGAACAAGATCTTTCTTGGAAGTTCAATCGTGAACTTAGCACTATGCGACAAGTTGTGTAGCCTCAGGAAGGAGCATATTCCTCAATTCATATAGATAAAATTATGATGAGGTGGCTAGCGCGCGCCTCAAGCACACTTACAAGCCCAATTCTCTTAGCAGACGCGCACTAGAGTGAGATATGGAAATCTTCTGCACTGATATATACGGCAAAAGTTAAGGTAAAATATGTTGATTCGTGAAATCAAGAGTCTCAGGGTTGTTGAGAATGATTGAAGGAATGATCTTGGAGCATGTTGGGATAGTCGTAAAGGATCGTGACGCATCGGTAGAATTCTACACCAGAATAATGGGCTTTAAGATCCTCAGAAAATACGAAACTGACACAATGCGTGTTGCATACATGTATCTTGATGATCAGCTCCTAGAAGTGAACGAGTTCTTAGCCAAAGACAAACCCCTGGGGCTCTGGCATCTCGGATTCCGTGTGGATGATATGGACAAGGCAATGGCCGAGCTGAAGAAACATGGCGCTGAGTACGTCGACGGCCCCACAAAGTTTCAGCCCAAAATATACGCCACGGCGGATGTGAGTAACGAGAAGCTTCTGCGAGCACTCAGGCCTCCAACTGATCAGCCATACTGGAGGATATCAAATTTCAGAGATCCGAACGGCGTCCTCCTCGAACTACTTGAACGCTAGCGCGCGAGCTTCTTGCTAAAATGGCTAGAAATGGCTTTTAATGGAC
>JAPKYM010000287.1 GCA_026394315.1 Candidatus Bathyarchaeota archaeon
GTCCACTCTTTTCCCAACTTGTTCTTTTGTCCAGATTTTGTCTCTTCCTTGAGTTTTTCCACTTTGGAAATGACTTGAGTGTACACTGCGGACGAAGCGGTTTCATCGCCGTATATGAATATTCCAGCGCTCATACCCTCGCCAGCTGTTGCTGCTATCGTTATCTGTTCGTCTCCATCTGGGTACGCAGTCTTAAGCCTGATTTCACGAGAATAAGCTGACACGTAATCACATTGCGGTTTCATGCTTGTCTCAAGCCCAAAATACCCCAATGCGGATGTCAGGAAGATGAAGCGTTTACTCAGAACGAACTCTCCTGTCCTGATTCTTTCCGTAGAGGTGCTTTCAAAATTCTGAGCTCCTTCAGAATTGCGACCCGTGGCATATTCACGCAGCTCTTTCGGCAAATCATCTGGACTGAAGCCTAGCTTCGAGCAGTCAAGCTGAGTCTGAGCCAAGACGCATGGTATGTTCAAGAGTAGATTGAATAATAGAAAAGCCACTATTGATCTGTGAAAAACTCTGAAATCACCAGAATCTACCATCAGCTGTTTCTCCTGTACGTGCGCGTATCAATATTGCTTTATTGATTACAAATAAAAAACTTCGTACAACAACAATCTTCTTGTAGACTTTAACTATAGATAGTGAGCACCACACGCGTAAAACAAATTACCTTACGGTTAACTCTCACCGTTAATTTCTGCGAGAATTAGCGAGCCCATCATGTGTGGTGCTCACCAAGGAACCCACACCACCAGAGAAATTCATCATCTCTCGAGTCTTGCTCAAAGTACTAGCGCATTCGAATCTAAACTGTAATAAAGGACTGGCTATCACGGTTCTTTAGAGGTGATCTAGTGTTGGTCCAGGTTGGTGAAAAATATAGGTGTGATGTTTGTGGTAATGAGGTCACCGTTACCAAGGCCGGCAAAGGTGTTCTGGTTTGCTGTGGACAACCCATGAAACTGCTAAAATAGAGCACGCTTGTTTTGAAAGAAATATTCCACTCGGAATACTGATGGCACAGATTTATTAATGATCTATCTGGGCATTTAGACCAACAAAGGGTTGCCAGTAATGTCCAATATAGTCCTAGACGAACTGAGGCAGAAACCTCTACAAGAACAGAGGACAGAGATCTGCGAACGCAAAGGCCTAGGCCATCCAGATACGATATGCGACGCCGTTATGGAAGAGGTCTCTAAGGCCCTTAGCATGGAGTACATTAAAAGATTCGGCTCAATAATGCATCACAATGTAGACAAAAGCCTCCTAGTAGCTGGAGAGACTGAAATCGCATTTGGTGGAGGTAAGGTTCTAAAGCCGATGCTTCTGGTTTTTGGAGACCGAGCAACCTTTACCGTCGGTTCTGAAACCATCCCAGTAGAAGAGATCACTATAAAGACCACCAAAGAATGGATAAAAAACAATCTAAGATTGGTAGACCCAGAAAAACACATCAAATATCAGGTTGAGTTGAAACGAGGCTCTCAAGCCCTAACGGACATCTTCCAAAGAAAAGAAAAATTTCTTGGAGCCAATGATACTTCAGCTGCCGTAGGTTTTGCTCCCCTGACACCAACTGAGCAGATCGTTAGAGACACTGAATTTTTCCTCAATGACGCTCTATTCAAGAGTGATTTTCCCGAGACTGGAGAAGATATCAAAGTGATGGGTCTAAGAGAAGATGATACACTACACCTTACAGTTGGAATGGCATTCGTAGATAGCTACATTGATAGTGAAGCCAAATACTTCCGATTAAAAGAAGAAGTTCTTGATGAGATCAAGAAATATGTCGAACCCAGAGTCAAAATGAAGGTAGACGTAGATCTCAATACTGCTGATAGGCCAGGTCGAGGCTTGGGCGGGTTGTACCTTACCGTGCTTGGGACATCAGCTGATGGCGGAGATTGTGGCCAAGTGGGAAGAGGTAACCGCGTCAACGGGATAATCCCGCTGAACAGACCCACATGCTCCGAGGCAGCCTGTGGCAAGAATCCTGTAAGTCACGTAGGCAAGATCTACAATCTCTTGACCTACAAGATAGCAGAAGAAGTCTATGAGAAAGTCCCGGGCGTGAAAGAGGTATACGTATGGCTTCTTAGCCAGATAGGGAGACCAATAAACATGCCAAAAGTGGCCTCTGCTCAACTGGTTCTAGAACCCAACACTAGGATGAAAGACGTCGAAGCGTCTGTGAAAGAGACTATTCAAGCTCAGCTTGATACGATCGACAAGTTCTGCATGGAACTAGCATACGGAAAGATAAGAACGTGCTGAAAGCCTTCAACTAAATTTGAGGGGCGTTAATAGCGCCCTATCTCTTCTTTACCTCGTCCAAGACCAGCTGACAGCTCCAGTACTTAGAACAGTAGACTGTACAATATTCGGGGTCGGGGCCGCCACATTTTCCATCGTTAACGTATGGCTTCAAATGAAGACCGAAATTGTTGTGATTGCCGGGGGATGGCTCCGCATAAGATTCGTTGCTCTTTCTTCGCCAGTCACCCAAGACAGGGAAGCTAGTAAACATGTGGCATGCTGGGTGGTTCCTGCTAACCTCCATCTCGGTCTTGGGACAAAATCCGCTTTTGCATTTGCTGAAGGTCTCGCACTCACCGCAAATTTTACCTATGTTGTTTGATACTAGGCTTGTAGACTGGTTTAGCCTAAAAGGTCTATTAGCCGTTTGGAACCCACCCAAACAGTTGTGATTGAAGAATTCATTATAGACATTCTTTATACGAAGATGTCAAGCGAGCGTATTTGCCCAGAAATATGTTGAGCCATTCTTGAGCTAAGTTGGTGCCTCACCCAACAAGAAATAAGGCTAGATGTACTCCTTGAGACGAATAGAGAATTCTCAATAAGCATGGTGAACTGATGATTATGAATCGATCTATCGCAGATTGCGAATGGAATTGTGAGTGACTCCCTTGCCTGAAGTTCTTGATGCTGCAAAGAAGATACTCAGCTACTCTCTGCGAGGCGGTATGATTTTTCTAGTCTCAACATTTCTCTTCTCAATGTTTTTGGGTTTCTTTATAATGTTGATAAGTCCGGGTGGTAGCAGTTTCAGTCAGAATGTTCTGGAAGGCTTTCCACTCGGTCTTCTAGTTCTGTTTGTCGTCAAGGTTCCGGTAAGAACTACTTACGGAATAGCATTCATTTTCTTGTGGGCAATTTACCTCATCTGTTTCGCGATCGTATGGAGGACCAACGGAGGGTTCGTCAATGCTTTGAAGTTCAGGACTCCCGGGCCCGCCATCTCAGCCAGATGCAACTTTCTGTTTCTTTATCCAGCACTCTCAAGTTCACTTTTAGTCCTAGTGGTCTTGATTCAAGGCTTCCAGGAAGCTTCTGGGGTTCCCACGGGCTCCATTGAGTTCAAGGATACATATAGAGGTCTCTTTGAGCTGACATACTCACCGCTCTTTGAGGAGCTTATGTTCAGGATATCACCATTCGTTCTCTACTGGGCGGTTCGACTGGGTCTACTGTTTGCACGAAGGGGAATCTGTGATCCGATAGTTTACTCTCGCGCCCTTCTTTCTTCGATTGCCTTTCCCGACCGTGCCAAGGAGAATCTCGGACTAGTCAATGTCAGGACACTCGGGATTAGAAGAGGAATCGCATTGGGGGAATGGGTTTTGATACTCCTGACTTCTATGATCTTTGGCTTAGCTCATTATCTGTCAGGTTCTGGATGGGAGATAGGGAAGATCTCCTCATCCTTCGTAGCGGGACTAGTATTTTCCATTGCGTATCTGACTTTTGGATTTCCTGCGCCAATACTACTCCACTGGTTCTTCAATTACTACTTCTATGTGTATGAGGTCGCAGCTCAGAACTACCACTTCCTCTTCAAGTCCCTGGGAGACATCATAGAGTATACAGTCCAAATAGTGGGAGGGGCAGTACTTGTTATTCTATCAATCCCTGTTCTGAGAAGGATCACAGGCAAATTTGCCGCGACAGCAAACTTGGAGACCAATACTTGATGCTGGAGAAGTGGTTTCTCGGCGTCTTGACATCCGAAAACATCTCTGAGGGTGGGTTTTGACTAACGATCAAATGGTGTTTCTAGGTACAGGTGGAGGGCGCTTTGCAATGGTTACTCAGAAACGACGGACGGGCGGCATCCGAATAATGGGGTCATCAAACATACAGATTGACCCTGGTCCTGGGTCAATCGCATACTCAAATCAGCTCAACCTAGATCCGACCAAAGTAGACATGCTATTAGTCTCTCACTGCCATCCTGACCACGATAGCGATTCAGAGGTATACATTGAAGCTATGACTAATGGAGGAACACGAAAGAGAGGTATACTCATAGCTGCGAAAGGAGTTATTCGAGGGAACAGCGTCTGTGAGCCCCGAATATCCACCTATCATAGGGACATGATCGGGAGAATTGCTGAGGTAACCCCCGGAGATACAGTCGATCTTGGTTTCATCAAGATCAAAGCCGTAACTGCCAAGCACGGGGATCCGGACGCTGTAGGCTTCAGGTTGAAACTTCCATCGGGGGAAATAGGTTAT
>JAPKYM010000294.1 GCA_026394315.1 Candidatus Bathyarchaeota archaeon
CTATTTCTTGAGCCCCTTGGCGGGTGTCCGGTGCAGCAATGGGTAATTAGAGTGTTTATCTGAAGGTTGCACGCGTAGAACTTACCTTGCCCCTCCTCCGCCTCCGCCAAATCCTCCTCCCCCTCCGAAACCGCCGCCACCAAATCCTCCTCCAGCTCCTCCTGATGAGCTGGGCTGACTTGCAACTGCAATTGGCTGAATTATGAGAGGTATGTTAGGGGTAAACTTCAATTCCTCGATGAGGATGCCAAGTTCTTTCATCGCTTTGACAACGCTGTCGCCTACTCCTAGCGTTGTTCCGTAGATGAGCCATTGTCCCCACATTGAGAGGTCCTGCGGTGCGTACTTCTTGATCATGGATAGATCTGAGAGGAACCTTCTGAAGGATCCCCATTCGAGTCTCTCTTTGTATACTTCGCCAAGCCACTTGCCGAACAGTGTTGATGGAAATGCGACCGCTATCAACGATTGCAGTAGCAGTATGATGGCTGTGAAGCCGGCCGGAACCAGAATGTAGGCTGTACTTGTGAGCACTGCTGATAGCAAAAAAGAGGCGATCAGTAAAAGGACGGGAACTAGTACGAAGGGGGCTAGCCTCATCCTGCCGCTAACCAAGAACCGTTCGGCCTCTTTGGCCTCCGCTTCCTTCGTGAGGTAAGATAGTTCCTGTTGAAGTTGGGTTAGATTGGACCAGAGGGCGCTGTCTGATGTGAGCTCTGTTGCAAGTGTCTTGACGCGATCTGTATCAACGACTCCGTTTTGGGAGATGTCCTCGAGGAACTGTAGTACTCGGCTTTCGTAGGAGTCAGTGCCTGCCCGATCTAAGATTCTTACTGTGAGTCCGCCAATCTTAGGTTCTATTAGGATCTTCTTTCTAAAATGGAGATCAAGAAGGGTTGCATAGAAGCCGTCCTTATCGTAATCCAGTGCATCGTTCTTGAATACTAGATTCACGAGCCATGGTTTTCTCTCTTTGTTTGGTATTTCGCTAAGGTATTTCGGTACCACATAATTCTTCTCTTTGCCGTAGATGACGTAGGTCAGAACAAAGAACAGGGGGAATAGCAGTGCTAGGAGTCGAGTTCCCTCCTTCAGGCCCGAAGCCCCATAGTATTGAGCGTAGTATAGATTGTTCGCTTGGATCGTACGGGCTTTAACATCATCATGTTTTGTTGGAAACCCCTCCAAGACCTTCAGGGCGTCTTTGTTTAGTAGCAGCTCCACCTCGAGGAGTTCATCTTTGGCTGAGCTTCCTCGAATCATGATCTCGGAATCTCGTCTGTTCACCTGCATAAGAGGAGGGTGAGGGTAGACTGCTTCGACGTAGCTTGCATCTTTGATGATTATTGTGACGTTACGATAGGTCAGGTGCGTGGATGCTAACTTGATGTTCAGATGGCATCTGTTCTCGTCATATTCCATTGGTGGTCGGATCTGAAATGCATAGCTGATCTTGTGTTTTCCCGGTTTGAACCGATCAGGGTTGAAAGCGCCGGCCTCATTTCTCTCAGCCAGATTCTGAACTGTGCTCAGGGCGGCTGAGTCCTTCTCGTAGGGATCCGCCAGCCATGTTGAACTCTTGTAATCTTTCGAGTAGAAGATCAATTTCTCAGAGGATGAAGCGTTGAGGAATTGTATGTGTGGTGTGTTAAGCTTCTCCATCGACAGTGGAGCTTGCCAGCTTCTATACAGCATTCTGTAGTGATAAGCTGTCTTCACATTGTATGTGTAGTCCTCAAGTAATAACCCGTTGGGATATAGTTTAGCTGTGTACTCGTCAACGACCACGTCGCCCTCAAAAAGCGATGGCGCATAGTTGACTATGGATACACCAATAATGCCTATGATGAGGGTCAGGATTGCTAAAGTGACTATCTGCTTAGCTTCAGCCAAGTCTTCATGACCTTAGAATTCTATTCGAGGCCGTTTCTCCACTTCTTCTTCGAATTG
>JAPKYM010000139.1 GCA_026394315.1 Candidatus Bathyarchaeota archaeon
AGCGCGCCCCAACTGCGTGCGCGCCGTCGGGAACGGCGTAGGACCTTGCCCTTCCCTGCACGCGCACGGCGGCCACATCCGCATCACACGCGCCGATGCCCAGCCGGAGGCGATAGTCGCCCGGAGCGGCCTCCGGAGCCACGCGATACTCGATCGTGGCCCTGAGAACGTCGCCGGACGTCCAAAGACGGGCCGGGTAGTCATAATAGAGATAAATCCGCGAACATCCCGATCCTCCGCGCTAGCTTCCAAAGCAACTGGCTTTCCTATTGCTCTGATCTCAGCTAAGTTGGCAGCGGGTTTAACCCTTGATGAAATTCCATACTGGCGATACGGCACTCTGGATAAGTACACGCCGTACGGTGACTATGTCGTAGTTAAGTTCGCCCGGTGGGCCTTCGAGAAGTTTCGCGATGCTGAAGATCGACTCGGGACGCAGATGCGAGCCGTGGGTGAGGTGATGAGCATCGGCAAGACCTACAAGGAGGCCTTCCAGAAGGCCATTCGTTCACTTGAAAATGGCCGCTTTGGCCTAGGTTTTGCCAAGAATTTCCATGAGAAATCGCTCGACGAATTGATGAAAGCGCTTACCTATGCGACCAGCGAGCGACAGTTCATCATGTACGAGGCACTCCGTAAAGGTGCTGATATCCAAGAGCTTTACCGGAAGACCCACATCAAGCCCTGGTTTATTCAGCAGATGAAAGAGCTTGTAGAGCTGGAAGAGAGGATTCTCAAACACAAAGATGAGGGGCTTCCCGATTACCTTCTAGTCAGAGCGAAGAAGGATGGTTTTTCTGATAAGTACCTAGCCAAGTTACTCGGGGTTAATGAGAAGGAAATTCGTGAGCAACGGACGAAGTTGGGGCTTGTGGAAGCCTGGGACTGTGTGCCTGTGAGTGGTTCGGAGAACGCCCGGTATTACTATTCTACATACAATGGATCTGATCGGACTACAGTAAGCGACCGGACCAAAGTAATGGTTCTTGGTGGTGGTCCCAATCGCATCGGCCAAGGAATTGAATTCGACTATTGCTGTGTCCATGCTGCCTTTGCCCTGCGCGATCTGGGCTACGAAACTATAATGGTCAACTGCAACCCAGAGACTGTCTCTACAGACTACGATACCTCCGACAAACTCTACTTCGAGCCGTTGACGGTTGAAGATGTAGTTAGTATCTATCAGAGGGAGAAACCTGTTGGGGTTATAGTTCAGTTCGGCGGTCAGACACCACTCAATATCGCGGCAGAACTGGAAGAAGCTGGCGTTCACATACTGGGTACCTCAGTCGACTCTATAGATATCGCCTCTGACCGTGGTCGGTTTAGCCAGATGATGAAAAAGTACGGTGTCCCTATGCCAGAATCAGGAACTGCCAGCAATCTTGATGAGGCGATCGTTGTGGCAAAGTGCATCGGATACCCCCTTATCGTTCGACCCTCATACGTGCTTGGCGGACGAGGGATGGAGATTGTACATGACGAAGAAGACCTGAGGCTGTACGTTGCTGCTGCTGTTGGTGTCACACCAGACCGGCCCATACTTATTGATCGCTACTTGGAGAACGCTATCGAGGCCGAAGCTGATGTCCTATCTGACGGGCAGGACGTCTTCATCCCGGCGGTCATGGAGCACATTGAGTACGCTGGGGTCCATTCCGGTGATGCTGCCTGCGTCATCCCGCCAGTGAGCATACCCCCGAAACATATTGTAACTATTGAGGAATATGCGCGACGCATTGCCCGTGAACTTAATGTTGTCGGTGTCATGAACATTCAGTACGCCATCTGTAAGGATGTGGTTTACGTGTTGGAGGCCAATCCGCGTGCTTCTCGAACAGTGCCAATGGTATCCAAGGTGTGCGCTATTCCAATGGCTCGCTTGGCTACGGAACTCATGCTTGGCAAGAATCTCAAGGAACTCAAGCTGAAGAAGCTGTCTATCCCACATTTCGGAGTGAAGGAGGCTGTTTTCCCGTTCAATATGTTCCCTGAAGTTGACCCTTTGCTCGGGCCAGAAATGAAGTCAACCGGCGAAGTACTTGGCATCGCTAATTCCTTCGGCTTAGCTTACTGGAAGGCAGAAGAGGCGGTCACACCGCTTCCAATTGATGGCACTGTGCTCATCACTGTCTCTGAGCGCGACCGGCCGGCGATAGGGGAGGTGGCGAGGCAGTTCGCCAACCTTGGGTTCAACATCAAGGCAACGGCAGGTACACACGCTTTCCTGGTGAGTCAAGGTATCAAGTCACAGGCCATACTGAAAGAGCACGAAGGTCGACCAAACATCACTGATGCCATTGAGAATGGAGATATTCAACTTGTCATCAACACCCCTGCGGGAAAACTGAGCAAATATGACGATTCATACATTCGCAAGGCAGCCATAAGGCACCGGGTGCCCTATATCACAACCCTAACCGCTGCTATGGCCGCTGCCAAGGGTATCACAGCCTACCGCGAAGGTAAATCAGACGTAAAATCCCTTCAAAGCTACCACGCAGACATTGCTTGACCAACAGCTGGTGAACGCGCACTGTTGACTCACCTGCATTTCTTCTTCACTCGTTCTCGCACTTTCGAGTTGAGCTTTTTGCAAGCATTTGCATTGGAATCGTCAGCTCTGCTTTATCTGCCCCTTGGGATTTCTCGACAGAATATATCAGTAGGAATTGCTCGTCTTGCTCTTTGATGCGTAATGTTACTTGTGAATCTGGACCGACCTCTATTAGGCTAGCTATGTTACTTGGAACTCTAAAGTAGACTGATTGTTTCAGTAATACGGGTTTGATTCTTAAGGGCAATTTGCATGCCTGCGCCAAAGTGTACTTAGCTTTTCCTTAGTAATACTCTTGGTGTAACTTTGGTCTGGAGTAAGTGGTAACATGTGGACTTGCCGCCATGTTTTTGGCATCGGGCGACTCAGACTTCATAACGAGAGAAATACTGAAGTCGCTGGCGGTAAGGCAATGAGATAGAAGTGCGCGCTATTCTAGCGGGTTCCGAAACAGTACAATCATACTTCACTGAAAAGGTATGAATCGAGCTTTCTCATATTCTCTTCCCACATATCATGGCATAGAACATGTTCGATCACGGCTACACTGCTTAGCAAGCTGTTTCCATCTTGGGGGGTGAAACAGAATCCTATGACCTCTTTTCCGTTTCTAACCGTCAAAGTAGGTAACACGACTACTGTCTGATTCAAAATTCTACCATAGTACCCATGATCGCGACCAAAAGAGAAGACTAGGCTGGCCAGCTGCTTGTTCGTAAACGCTACTCTATGATTACTTTCAAAGCGTTTTTTCGCCTCATCCACGTCAATGTTCTCTGATAGATGTAGATCGAACCAGATTGAGTGCATGTATTGCGTGTTCAATTTGATGGAACTTGAAAAGAGATTCAAGTCAAGTCCAATTGTCTTGTAAAGCCAATAGACGTCGCGTGCATGATGTGTCCCGAAATGGGGATCGTCATGTCTATCAACCTTTGGCGATGGAATAGAGCCCTCCTCCTGGCTGATATCATCCGCCCTCCTCAGGCACAGAAACCTTCCTTGAACAAGCCTAGAACATTGCCCATCAATAGCTAGGGTCCTAACTATTACCGCTATGTTATGAGTATTGCAGCTCACAACTTGGATGTATCTATCGCCTTGGGTTAGAGCGGCATCATTTATCCCCAACGCGTACATCTTTCCGAATCCGAACTCAGAACCCTGCGCCACAAAACACCTGACCCGATCTTCATACCTCTTGTAATATCGATCTTTGTTCTTCAAGCCGGCCGGTGTGCAGTCAATAACCACTGAAGCCCTTGAGATAGCTTCTTCATACTCGTAATCTGGGCTCAGGCCTATTTTCCTGAAATCCTCGGCCTTATCCTTCTCGACGCAAAGCTTAGCTCCACGTTTTATGAGACTTAGAACCTTTGATCGATCGATTAGCAGAGGCATGCGCTTGGAGAAAGTAACCTCATCTATGGCTAAAGCATTCTTTAGGTCTGCCAGCAGACCTATCAGCGGTTCACCTATCGTTCCTGTTCCAACTACGTGAACGATATTGTTGTTTGTCATCTATTATTCCCATAGACTTGTTACCAGAATAAATTCGGCAATATTGCTAGATCTCGGCTTCTTGTCTGCAGGCAAAGCAGAGGTGGATGTGAAGGTAATAATCGTCGTGATTGAGATCTTGGCTGCAGTGTGGACAGATCAAATGCTTCATTATCACATATCACGATACATTGACAAAGTAATACATTTAATTCTTTCCTGTAATACCTTTTGTTCGAAGCGTGACGCCGATTGATATACCTTCTCTTGCAAGTTATGTTTTGAAAAGCGCGCGCTCTCCACTACCTGCGTAAGAATGCAGCAAGCTGGAGCATGGCTACAGTTAACCTGGAGTGCACCTCAAACCATAAACAAGCTCATCATTTACGGTAGGCCAAACCCACTCGATAAGATTCAGAACGCAAAGATAATCCTCGGTAACGGCTATACAGCAACTATTGGGGAGATACCTATAGGTGGAGCTGCTAAGGAGGTTTACTTCTCGACTGCAACGGTAACTTGGGTGAAGTTTGGGGTTCTGGAATCTAACGCATGGAACGCTGGGCTCGCTGAGGAAGCGGAATGTGACGGCTACTTCATCAAGCATTTCTCCCCTGAAGACCTTTGGCAGAGGTAAAGAGGCATCTTAAGCGATAAGGAGCGCACCCTCCGTTTCTTCACTCAACTTTAAAGATGGCTGCTACATATGGCAACTGACGAAATCTACCGATGGAGTTGTGAAATCTCGG
>JAPKYM010000140.1 GCA_026394315.1 Candidatus Bathyarchaeota archaeon
ATTCGACGGACCTCTCACTAGTCTCGTATCCGGGATTCCTGGGATCTTGATTTGACGGATGTCTCATAGTGATGAACCAACTGTCATGAAGTGGTTGGCGGACTATGAGTCGGCGAATCTTAAAAGATGTAGTATGGAGCATAATCTGGTTTTCTGCTTTCGCACCTTGATTTTGGGGGAGCCAATTCTGCTGGGTTGACGAGTTTCGGCGCACTCTCTTTTTATTAGCCAGAACAGCAGGGCCGACAAGCCCGTCATGAGGAGACACTATATCCCATACCAGCAGGTTCTATTCTTGCCTATGTCTACTTAAGCGTGCACGACGATGTAGCACGCGGCAGAATGGTGCCACTTCTGGCTTTTTCCTTCAATTACTCTTCGCACGCGCTCACACCTGCAAACCCTCATAAATCAAATCAACAATTCTCTTGATAGGCGATATTACATGAAGTTTGAAGCCACTCTCAACGAGCAAGGATTTGAGATAAAGGCCCTCGACATCGCACCTGATGAAGATCAAGAGAAAGTGGTCAAGAGTCTGCTAAAATATAGATCTGCTTTTGAGCAACTATCGAAGCGCGCACGGTGAGATGGAGCAAATTCGAAGGGGAATGCCTTAGCGCGTGTCTTTTCTTCGAGAGCTCCACAGGGCGGCAGATCCGATCACAAGCAACGTCACAGCTATCGCAAGTAGGAGGGGGGCAGTAGACCATATGCGAGGCTTGGGCCGGCCTTCACAATTGGTCCGCAAGCGATGCGTGGTCCACTGTTGCCTGATGGGTCTGTCACTTCGTCATCTGCTTTGGCATGTATGACTAGAGAAGTCCCGTTGACCTTAAACAGTGAGTTGGCGGCCTCCGGAGCCAGCGTGACTCGTGGGTTTATGTAATCGAGTGCCCCTGTACCGTCCGGACCAACAACCAGATTTGGCATGTCGCCTGCGTGCGGCCCTCCAGTTTTGTTCATTCCATGCTTCTTGCCTTCAGGATTGTAGTGCCCTCCAGCCGAGGTAAAGTTAGGGGGCGAACACGTGGATACAGCATGGATGTGGATACCATGCATTCCTGGCGTAAGCCCTTTTACGTTAACAGTTATGCGTACGCCCTCTGTTTGCTGACTGATGTCAGCATGACCAACCGTCTGGCCTTCAGCATTCCTGAGCTCAACTGCAGCTCGCTGTGGCTGAAGGAATACGATGCAAGTGAGCATCACCAATACTACGCCAACAATAAGGAGGATAATGCCAATGTTTCTTCCAGTGGGCAACTCCATCTCGCCATTCTATACAGATGCTGATACCATAATTAAACGTAGTTAGCCGCCACAATCGCTGAGTGCTTGTGAAGAAAATGCGCGCCAAGGCATTCGTTCTCTCACAGCGCGCTAGAAAGAAAAGACTCCTACTCAACAGATGCTACAGCGTGCACGTATTTCCAGTCCTGCGGCAAGAGTCCCTCTGATTTGTAATACTTTGTGAGTCTGTGAATCTTCGATTCAACAAGTGCCATAGAGTGTTTATTGACGGAGTCTTGTTTGTTCCTCTGTAGGTGCTTAGCCAGGTCTTTTGCCTTCTGAACAAGAACCTGAAGATCCTCGGGAATACTTGGAGAAGCTTGGTTTTGCCGCAGAAGCTGGCTAACCTTCTTGCCCGATATTGATCGAGCCAACGGGATTCCGTAGTTATCTCTAAGAATTAGTCCTATCATGCTTGGGCCATTACCTTGTTTTGCAAGCTTTACGACCAGCGCCTCAACTTCTTCTTCTCTGTACTTGCACCAACTTGGGGATTTCTTGCTGATTGGTCTAGTTGACCCTGATCTTCCACGCTTGTTAGCGTATAGCCTTGCCAAGCCCGAACACCATGTTTGAAGAAACCTGAGGGATTTCTTGGTGTTAGAGTCTGCAATCGCTATTTAAGCTTGTCCCGCAGAGCACGCTTGAACGCTGGACGCATCCAGCTCGCGCATCTTCATGAGACCATCTGGTTAGCTTAGAGATCAACAAGAGCAAATGGCAGCTGAGAAAGCTTTTCTGTCTTGCCCACGGTTATGTTATGACCTTCTTGAGAGGCTGAAATAAGTGCCTGAAGAGGGTGTTCTGTACCAGACTAACGCTACCGAGCTTAGACGAGCTGATCGCAAGATGCGAATCTTGAGAGCGCTACTGATCTTTCTCTTCGACTTTGGCATCCTCTATGCAATGATCTTTGTTCAGTTTATGATTCTGCATGTTCCAAACCCACTGGTATCAATTACAGCATTCCTGGTCCTCACAATTCTAGTTCTGCCCGTTCCGATCCTAATCGTTCCAAGTAGTTACCGGATATTGCCCAGAGGCATAGACTCGGAAGAAAAGAAGATAATTCCTATCAAACACACTTACAGGACCAAAGCCAACCAGAAGAGAATGTATGTATCGCTACTCCATCCTCGAAGAGGGGAATTCGTTAGATTGTACTCTAGTGATACAATAAAACTGCAGAATGTGCTTCAAAGAGTCATTCAAAGATGACGGATTCAGTATGAGGAAGGGCGATTTGCAGGTCAGCCAAGGCCTGCTCTTGGATACGATCCAAGGATCTTAAGGAAAACTGTTCTGGCTCGCAACTCACCCAAGGCTTCTTTGATCGGCTCCTCTTCTTGGTGACCTTCAAAGTCGCAATAAAAGATATATTCCCAAGGTTTCTTGCGAGCTGGTCTTGACTCGATCTTAGTTAGATTGATCTTTCTTTTGGCGAATACGCCAAGAGCTTCGTATAGCGCGCCAGGAGCATGCTCGGTGGAGAATATTGTCGAAGTCTTATCGTTTCCTGTCCGCGCCGCTTGCCAATGGCTTAGGACTAGAAAACGGGTATAATTGTTCGGGCTATCCTCTATGCCGCTTATCAGTATTTTCATTGAGTAGCTTTTTGCCGCCAGTTCGCTTCCAATGGCGACCATATCGTTGCTGCTTTTGACGGTCTTTACTGCTGCGGCCGTGCTGCCAGCCTCAATAATCTCAGCCTCCGGAAGTCTCGTCCGCAAGAAGTTCCTGCATTGCGCTAATGCTTGAGGATGCGAAACTACTGCTCTTATTCTTGAGAGCACAACATCATCTTTGGCTATCAGGTTGTGGACTATCCGCTGTTCTACTTCACCTGTGACATTAAGCTCTGATTCAAACAGCAGATCAAGCGCTATGTTTACTGATCCTTCTATGGAGTTCTCAACCGGTATGATCCCGAACGCTGCAGAGTTGGAAGACACACTAGCGAATACCTCTGGAATGTCCCTGCATTCAATGAACTTGGAGGATTCCGGGAAATAAGATCTGGCTGCTTGCTCTGAGTAGGTTCCTTTCGGACCTAGGTAGGCAACTGTAGCTGCTTTGGACAACTCGGGCCAACCCACACTCTGGTTATGTATTCTGATCTATTTGAAGAGATCAAGTCCGGGCAGCGCGCGCTCCAAATGAACTTTAAGTCCGCGTACGCCAACCTATTAGGTCAGTTGAACTAATCGCCGTATCATTCGTGTAGGAGCTGCAGTCTTGATACACCTTACTAGATCGATCGACCTAGAAGATGAATTCCTGAAGAGCATCCTGAGAAGAGGCAGAGTTGAAGTCGAAGCTATCGAGAAAGACGTCAGATCAATAGTTGAAGCGGTCAGAACACGTGGTGACGATGCTCTATTTGAATACACTGAGAAACTCGACGGCGCAATCATAAACTCCAACACAGTCAAAGCTACCAAAGAAGATATTGACGCTGCCTACAATCTCGCCAAGGAAGCCGAGATCAAGGCACTGGAAAGGGCAGCATCGAACATAGAGCGATTCCACAAAATGCAGCTTGAGAGACTTGATTTCAGGGAATCTGGTCGAGGCATCACTTTAGGCGTGGTCGCTAGGCCTATTCCTGCAGTAGGAGTCTACGCCCCCGGGGGCAAGGCATCATATCCTTCATCAGTTCTCATGTGCGCAGTCCCAGCCAAGGCTGCCGGGGTTGAAAGGCTGGTTGTCTGCAGTCCACCTTCCCCAAGGAATAGATTCGACCCGTACATACTGTTGGCTTCTGATATCGCCGGGGTAGACGAGATCTATTGCGTCGGCGGGGCCCAAGCCATCGCAGCTATGGCTTACGGCACCAAGACACTGAGATCCGTAGACAAGATAGTAGGCCCGGGAAATATCTACGTCAACGCGGCCAAGCAGTTGCTGAGCAGGTACGTCTCCATTGATCTACCAGCTGGACCTAGTGAGATATTAATCGTCGCCGACGAGAGCGCCAAACCTGAGTTCATAGCAGCGGATCTGCTTGCTCAGGCGGAGCATGATGAAAATGCCGTTTGCATCCTCCTCACCAATTCAGAAAATGTGGCGTATGATGTGCAAGAAAGACTGTCTGAGATGACTTCTGGGAGGCCCCCGAAGCTTGAAACGATAAGAGGCGCCTTGGAAAAGAACGGACTCATAGTAACAGTCAAAGACCTCAAAGAGGCGACTACACTCGCAAACCAGATAGCACCTGAACACCTAGTGATAATGACACGGAAACCCAGATCAATTCTCAAGGCAGTCAGGAACGCAGGTCTTGTATTCCTGGGCAGTTATTCTCCAGTCGCACT
>JAPKYM010000171.1 GCA_026394315.1 Candidatus Bathyarchaeota archaeon
GCGCCATCTGCTGTGCCGACCGTCGAAGAGAAGGTAGAGTCACCACCGATAATGCCTAGGAGGTACTGCAGCGATTGTGGAGAGGCAATATCAGCTCAAGCTAAGTTCTGTGACAAATGTGGAGCTCCACAGTGAGACGGCGCGCGCTGTTCACGGAGAACTCTGGTCAGTGCTATTCTTGCCGTGTCAGTAGCCGTTTTCTCTTATGAATACTGACAATGCAATTATTCCCGCTGCCGCAGTTATTGCGCTATATTGGAAGGCTGTTGATGGGCCGGACCAACTCCATAGCATACCGAATACTGTGTTCGCTACCAATGATCCGAGACCAATCAGACTATAGTATATGGCATATGCGGTCCCTTTCAGTTCTGGTTTTGTAAAGTCCGGTACCATTGCCCGCTGAATCGTCTCGGATATCGCCAAGTAGCCTCCAAAGAGGAAGGCCAACGCGAACCCATACAGAGGATTGCCGGAGAGAAAAATCCCTGCCAACGAGGTGACCAGAAAGACTACGTAGCCGAGACCGAGGACCCGAGTCTTCCCGATTTTGTCAGCCAACATCCCTGCGGGCAGACCAATTGCAACTGTGCTCACATTCAAAGCGGCATAGACCAGTGGGATGTAACTCTCTTCAATTCCAAGAGACCCGGCCTTCAAAAGTACGAATGAGAAGTTGTAAGCACCAAAAGCAAACACTCCTAAGGTCACCAGAAGAAGGATGAACCTGCGATCCAAAACATCTCTAGCATTCTCGAACACGCTTCTGTGCCTTACCTGACCGTTGGTGTCGCGCACAAATAGGGCGAGTATTACCAGAGCTATAGCTGCAGGGATGAAGGACAGCCAGAAAACCCCACGTATTCCTATGAATGGGATTGCAGCAAACGCGATAACTGGCCCCATGACCGCTCCCAGCTGGTCCAGAGAGCGATGCAGGCCGAATGCTCTTCCAGATCTTGATGCAGCGACGGAGTCGCTTATGAGCGTGTCTCGTGGTGATGTCCTGATCCCTTTACCGGCTCTGTCGGCTATTCTGACAGCGAAAGCTTGACTCCAGGAGCTTGCAGTTGCAAAGAGCGGTTTGGCAAATGACGACAGGCCGTAGCCAAGTAGCACGAGGGGTTTCCGCTTTCCAATCTTGTCCGTAACCACGCCGGCGAAGACTCTGAAGAGATAATTGACAGCTTCAGCCATGCCCTCGATAAGGCCAAGAATCCCAGCAGTCGCTCCCAGCTCCGTGACAATGTAGAATGGCAATACGCCTAATATCATCTCGGTCGATATGTCAGTTGAGAGGCTAACATAGCCTAGTCGAACAACGTTGCGAAATCCAAGCCTAGATGACTGCTCTCTCTCGGACTTCATTTGCTATCCTCCGGAAAGCTTCGGATCAAGCGTCTCAAATCTTGCTTATAGATGTTAACGATTTGTTTACGTTTTCGAGAGGTTGATTAGTTAGAGGGTTAGCGCCTGCAAATTGATAGTAAGTTTAATCCATTTTCTCTGATTCTTCTCACTTTGGACAGAAGATTCCTTTTGGGACGTAGTTTCACTGCAAAAATAACATTAACGCGCGTTGCTCACTCTAATGGGTACTCAAGGAGCACGTTGTAGCCGTAAGAGTCTTTGTCCTCCAATCTGCCTCTAGGTATTATTCTTGCTATGTGTGCGCCGTTGCTGTCGTGCATCCCGATTGCCAGGTCGAAAAGGCTTTCCCCTGTTTTTCTAGGCTGGCCGTCTTTCCCAAGAGTCAGATACTTTTCGATAGGTATCTGTACCAGAAAACCCTCATCACTCAAGTTCGCATAGAATTTGTTCTTAAAGTACATGTAACTTGAAGGCCTGCTGTACGCATATACTTTCTTCAGGCCCAATCTCCTGGCCAGATCTGCTTGGGCATTGACTAGTGATCTGCCGAGGTTCATTCCCCTCGCCTCTAGTCCCACCCCAACTGAAAAACACACCAAAGAGTTTCCATTCGGGTTATGCGAGTTCCTAATCCTGCCGTTGTCAGACACTTCAGCCCAGGAAGACGGTACATCTTCGGGGGAGTCTGATTGGATAATCAGCGAGCTGATTATCCCAACAAGTTTGTCGTTCAAGTATGCTCCGATCTCGCCTTCAGGAAATACTTTGAATCTTTCAATAAAATCTTCTTTGGTACTTTCGAGTCCAGAACCCCAAGCGAGGTTGTTTACCGCAACAATCAGATCCAAGTCTTTCAAATCGGCGCGCTTTATTGTAATCGTCCCGCTAGTCAAAGAAAGCCCTCTGGAAATTGCTCTGTCTCATCATTAAAGGTGACGTGAAATCCATTAATAATTTTAGGCTAATTCGAGGAGTAGGACGCAAGAATCAGGATGATGCAGCAAAGTGGGCGCTCGAGCGCGCCAGTCTCTTGCAATATTCTTGGGCTTAACATGAAGATGTATACGTGTTTTTGATCATAAGATCGATGAGCTTTACACCCACTCATGCCGTTTCTGGTGAAAAAGAACGAGTGAGTATAAAGCTCTACACGATATGTTCCAAGCTTTAGATTTAAAGTCTGTAGAGGAGAGTCTGTCAAGAAGCTATGGAAAAAGAAGCAGCGTCGGCAGACCCCATAGAAGTTTACTTGGAATGTTCAAAGCAGAGCTTGTTAAACGGCTAAGACACATAGAAAGCTACGAGGAACTATACCGACTTCTATGGAGTGACGGTGAACTCTGCAGACTCTGCGACATCAAGGAGACCGAGAATCCATATCACCCATCAATACTTCTGAGGTTTCGACGTAGAATAGGCCCTCAAGGATTTCACCGCCTCATGAACCGTCTGATCAAACAGCTTGACCACATGGGCATTCTGGACTCTGAAATCCTAGCGTTAGACGCCACATTCATCAAAGCTTACAGTCGAAGAGATCCTCACAATACCCAGTGTGGATTATCCGATTCTGAAGCCAGATTACGAAAACAAGGTAGAAACGTGATCTTAGGCTACGGCATACACCTTGCTGTAGACACCATCAGCGAGATGCCGCTGGCAGTCACCATAGAACCTGCAAATGTAAATGAGAAAAAAGTTGCACCCCGCCTCCTCCATAAAGCATTGAAGAAGAAACATAGATGGAAAAACATGACTGCAGACTCACAATACTCCAGCGAAGCTTTCAGAGACAAGGCAAGATCTATGGGCATAGAACCAATCATACCTTACCCTAGAAACCAGATGAAGGGCAAACAGGTTCTACGAATCGACCGGAAGTTCCGCTCACACGGACCTGCCCGTCTGAAGCAAATGTACCGACACAGATCTGCAGTAGAGAGAGTCACATCTCGACTCAAAGAACACTATGGACTACGACAGCTTCGAACACGCGGCCTAAGAAACGTCTACACACACGTAATCCTATGCTTGATAGCTATGCTGGCCACCGCTCTATCCGCGATCAAACATGGAAGCATCCATAAGATGCGGTCACCAATCCAGTTCACGAAATTGACATGTATGACATAATATTGCAAGAGGCTGGCGCGCT
>JAPKYM010000048.1 GCA_026394315.1 Candidatus Bathyarchaeota archaeon
TAGTCTATTTGTTCTCTTCTAGAGCATATGAGCCTTCCTGAAGTACTGTCCCTTCGCCTACTCCTATTGCGCAAGAAATATGTGCTCGGTAAAACGAAAGGATCTGTGGTGTGAGATTTGGGTACGGAGGCTCATGAATTCTACGAAGTGTTGGGCAGCCTGCTTAAGGCTTTGGTCGGGATTCTGATTGCTTTCTTCGCCGTATTCACCTTCGCTTACATGTTCCCTTTGATATTAAGAGCAATGAGAACACCTGGCTTCGAAACATTGTCTGAAGCCATAAGGGAATCTGCCAGGGACTTCGGGGGATCCTTAGGTTCACTTGTTTGGGCGATATTCGGATTGATTATCGCGATATTTGTGATATGGGCATTTGCCATATTCCTGCCAGCATTGTTCAAAGCTAAGATTTTCAGGCAAATCAAGATGGGAGATGACGCCTTTGACACCTTAAGGCTGCGCTATGTCAAGGGGGAAATAACCAAAGACCAGTACCTTGAAATGAAGAAGATACTACAAGAGGAATCCTAGCGGATAATGGCAACAAATTGAAGTTCGTTCAGCCAGAGTTCTTCAGCCAGAGCGCGCTATCTGGCTGCGTCCCATAATCATACAGTCATTGCCGCTGGAGCAAGTCTCTCTGAAATCCTACAGAGGAGATCTGGAACATTGACTCCTGTCTTCGAGCTTATCTCTAGGATTTCCTCCACATCAAACACCTTGCGGGTTTCCTCAAGCACCTTGTCTAGATGTTCACGTGTCACTACATCGACTTTGTTTATGCATATCAGAAAAGGAACTCCACTGATCTCTTTGTCCATGATTTTACGGGAGGCTAGCAATTTCCTCTTTAGAGTCAAAATTTCATCGCTGCTGTCCACGAACAAAAGAATCAGATCCGAATTTGAGAGTTCGCTCAATGTGGTGTGGAAAGCGTTCAGGAGTAGAGGGTTGAGGTCTTCGATAAATCCAATAGAGTCAATGATGATGAATGAATCGGAAGATTTCATGTCGGAGGATGTGGAGACTTTTCGGGCAAACGTGGACAGTGTGGTAAAGGGCCCCAGACCAACTTCCTTTGATTCTGATGCGAGCCTATTGAATAGAGTGGTCTTTCCACTTTGGGTGTAGCCTGCCATCGCTACAATTCGGAAGCCTGATTTTCCTCGGTGTTCGCGAAGATGGGCTTTTCTTGATCTTATGTCGCGAAGTTGGCCCTCGATCTTGCTTATTCTTTTGCGCGACATCGCTTCATAGGCTTCGTAAGGGTACTCGCCAGGTCCACTTGGGCCCGTCTGTTCGCCAGCAATTCCGCGCATTCGAACTGATTCTCTGCCCCAGGAAAACGTGTAGCGCAATCTGGCTAAGGTTACTTGGAGCATAGTCTCCTTTGTAGCACTGCGTTTTTCGAAGATCTCTAGAATGAGTAGATTTCGGTCAAGAATCCGGACTCTGTCGCCGAGTTTCTTTTTGATTCTGAATATTTGGCCGGCAGAAAGCTGTCGAGTAAAAATCACCGCTTCTATTGAGTCTTTCTCTATAGTCTTTCTGATCTCGTCGAGTTTTCCTTCGCCTACGCAGTAAGCGGGATCGACGGTCTTGCGATTCTGTATCACTTGGCCGACTACGTTGTAGTCCGCGGCCTTCGCTATGTCATTAACTTCATCTATTCTGGGTGTGCTTTGGGGAATCCTACACTCTACGAGAAGGGTTTTCAGATCCTGCACAGCCTTCAGAACGCCTTTAGCTTGCTGGAGCCCCTCATTTGTAACGACGATTTCGGCTATCCCTTGTCTCGTTCTTTTGCCATGCCCTCTTTCTCTGAGTCTCGATCCTTGTATTGCCAGACCTGAAAGGACTCAAGTCTCTTCGGTAGTCCTTTATCTGAGCGTAGAAGCTCGAATAATAATTCTCATCATTCGCGAGAGAAGATATCAGCTCGTTAAGTCTCACCCTGACAGATTCGGAGGTGTTGTCCTCCCAAGCTCGGGAATATACTTCGTATGCTATATGAAATTTGAAATCTTGAGGTCTGTCGAGATCGAGTTTGGGTGGAGCCTTGTTCTCCGAAATATTTTCCGCCATATGTGTTAAGCTCTTTTGTGAGCTGTCTATAAGAAATCGTGGTATTTAGGTCATCCTGACGTAGCGCGCGCGCTAGACGACAGCAGCCCTTTCTAATGACTCCCTATCACACTAAAATTGAGGCTTTGCCATTGATGAATGGAGGGAGTAACCTAGGGTGGCAAATCGGAGGACGAAACGCCGCAGCAAGCGTGGGTACCCTGTAGCAGTTCTCGTGGGGTTCGAAGAGAAACGAGCCGTCATGTGGCAGATATTCAGCAAAGTAGTTAGACATTATGCCACCATAGAACTCAACGCTGAAGACAAAAAAGGTCTCTACAATTTTCGAGAATCAATCGTGAATTTGTTGAGGCCCCTCTTGCAGGAGGGGGTAAGGAGCATAGTAGTTGCAGGTCCCATGAAGACCGATTATGCCAGAAGCTTTCTTGACCACGTCA
>JAPKYM010000071.1 GCA_026394315.1 Candidatus Bathyarchaeota archaeon
TTCTGATAAACGGATTTAGAGTCATCAGTTGGTCATTTATTACTGAAGATCCAAGACAGGGGATGACCGCGGGCGGAGATTTTCCAGCCATCTTCGGAACCGTTTACTTGATGTTTCTAACACTTCTTATTGCTTTACCTATTGGAATCGCTTCAGCGATTTATTTCTCAGAATATGTGGGAGGAAGAAGCTCAGGAATTGCAGTGGTCATGAGATCTGCAACGAGCATGTTGGCCGGTGTTCCTTCGATAGTGTACGGCCTCTTGGGCCTAGGCTTGTTCGTTCTTTTGATGCGTTTTGGATTCAGCCTTCTCTCAGCTGCTCTCACCCTTAGTTTTCTGACTCTCCCTTTAATTATCGTAGCTTCGGAGGAAGCGCTTCATAGCGTGCCTCTTTCTTACAGAGAAGCCGCCCTTGCTCTTGGGGCGACAAAGTGGCAAGCAATCAGGCATGCAGTCATACCATACGCTATTCCGGGGATAATGACAGCCTGCATATTGGCGCTAAGTAGGGCTGCCGGAGAGACTGCCCCTATACTGCTTACCGGAGTCGCGTATTATCTGCCAAGACTCCCGATGTCAGTGTTTGACCAGTTCATGGCGCTTCCTTTTCACATATTCGCGTTGACGACTCAGTCCGTCAATCCTATAAAGACACGCCCCATCCAGCTTGGAACCGTCTTAGTTCTGATGATGTTAGTGCTAGGAATGAATCTCGTAGCGATAGTTGTCCGAGCTCAATACAGAAGAAGGATCAGACATTGATTGAGAATCCGAAGATCGAGACAAAAGATCTGAGCGTAAGCTTTGGGTCAAATCAGGTTTTGAAGAAGCTCAACATAGGGATTAGGGAGAACTACGTGACCGCGATAATGGGGCCTTCAGGCTGTGGGAAATCTACTCTGATAAGAACGCTGAACCGAATGAATGATATAATACCGGAATCCCACGTGGATGGCGCAGTCATTCTTGATGGCTTCAACATTTACGATCCTACAACGGATGTGGTCGAGTTGCGAAGAAGGGTCGGCATGGTCTTTCAGAAACCCAACCCGTTCCCGAAATCAATATATGATAACGTGGCTTTCGGCCCCAGGATTCATGGGATGGCCAAAGGAGAAGAACTGAATCAGATTGTTGAGAGAAGTCTTAGAAACGCAGCTCTATGGGATGAAGTCAAGGACAGACTGAAATCATCAGCGCTCAGCCTATCTGGAGGTCAACAACAGCGTCTGTGTATTGCGAGGGCTTTGTCAGTCCAACCTGAGGTGATGCTCTTTGATGAACCATGTTCAGCCCTAGACCCTGCCGCGACTGCAAGAATAGAATCATTGATGGTATCCTTGAAGAAAGACTACACAGTAGTAGTAGTCACCCACAACATGCAGCAAGCCGCAAGGGTATCTGACTTCACCGCCTTCTTATATCTTGGGGAACTTGTTGAGTATGGAGAGACAAAAAGGGTGTTTAATTACCCAAGCAATAAACTTACAGAGGATTTCATAACCGGACAATTTGGCTGAGGATTTTGAGATGAGCAAGTCCAGGCTTTTGGACAAAGGATTGAACGAACTTTCAGCAATTCTAAACGAGATGGCGGTCTTAGCTGAGAAAACCGTCTCAGCCTCGATCGAAGCCTACATTGAAAACGCAGACGTGTCGGTGCAGGTGAGGCAGTGGTCAGACACTCTCCTCAACTACTATAATAGAGTGGGAGAGAAGGCGGTTGAGATCATCGCAAGATTCCAACCAGTGGCCACGGATCTGAGGATAATAAGAGCGAGTATGGAGATCTCCTATGATCTCTCGAGATTTGGCCGATATGCCTATGACATATCAACAATACTGAAAAACCTGGGCGGGCACGTCGAGTTCGGAAGGGATACCGTAGCGGAAATGGGCAGCATGACCATGAACATGATAGAATCGAGCATAGAAGCATTCAAGACCAGAAACGCCGAACTTGCAGAAAAAGTCGGTCAAGACGATAAGAAAGTCGACATACTCTACTTTGAGCATCTTCAGGAATGCGTGAGGAATCCTCCCAAGAGAACAGAGGAGCTCATATCAGACGTCTTGACTGTTCGTCACCTTGAGCGTATCGCTGATCACGCAGTGGATTTGGCCAGTGCTGTTTTGTACATGCTAAGGGGCGAGCAAGGCACGGCATGGAGATAAATGCGGGAAAGCTCGCACTAGAGAACTCGTAGACTAGTTTGCTCTGCCTGTTTTGGCACCTTTTGGCAGCAATAGACAGATCCCTGCCGCGGCAAGCGCAAATATGGAAGCAAGTAACATCGCACTTCCTAGACCGTATTGATCCCCCAGCCTTCCCACAAACAATGGAGCGATAATTCCTCCAGCGCTCCCCAAACCCGAGACTATGCCAAGGGACGTACCTATCGACTCTTTGGAAACATGATCACCTACAATAGCGTAAGGTATTGGAAAGCCCAAGAATACCCAGAATCCAACCATTGATAGTACTACGAGGGAGAATGGATAGGGGATCCAAAGGAATAGAATAAACGATAGCCCCATCAAGAGGCTGCTCAAGCCCAGAACAGCTCGGCGACCCAATTTGTCTGAGAGATGCCCACCGAGAGGTTGAGTCAGTATCCCAAAGACCAGCATTACAGACGTGCATATGCCGGCAGAAGCAATATCCAAGTGCAACTCTCGGACCAAATATGTCGGCATGAAGTTGACTGTTCCCGCGTAGAAGACAGTCCTCAAGAGTTGGACTACCGCAGCAACAAGAATCACTGGTGCCAGACTCAATCCAAATTTCCTTCCCCTTCGGCTTCCAACAGTAGGAGGCAAGCGAAGTACTAAGCTTCCTACCAAAAGGGCTGTAGCCAACAGGAAAAGCGAAGCTGATCCGAGACCATACGCTGCCAGAAGCCCACCAAGAGCTGCGGGAAAGACTCCACGACCTACACTCCCTCCGAGGCCGTGGAAGCCGACTCCGAACCCTCTCCTTTCCATATATGCGGCATTGATGAAAGATATTGCGACTGGATGATAGACACTGTAACCAAGACCCGTAAGAGAAGCAAGGAGAAGTACCCAGATTAAGGAGGAGGCAAACTGGACTTGGAAAAGGCTCACTCCCATCACAATCAGGCCGGCGGAAAGGTAGACCTTCTTGTAGCCAGTGATGTCAGTCGCGTAACCGAAGAGCGGTTGGAAAACCACCGTAGTTGCTGAGTAGCAGGTTAGGATTGTGCCAACCTCAAACAGGTTAAGAGAGTACCTAATCACTAGGATGGGCATTATCAAAGGAAGAACTATGTCCAAGCCGTCATTGACGAAGTGAGCTACAATGCACGTTAACAATGTCGGTATTGGATTATGATTAAAGGTTGTAGATTGCACTGGAAGCACTTCAGGTCGGTTCTTTCAGGTGAACGATGAAGATGCAGTTTTTATTCTTTCTGCTTAGTGAGATATCAAGTTGCAGCGCGCGCTATTCGACCAGCTTGATTTTGCTCATAGTAACAAAAGGGAAGTATTGAAATCCATAGAAGAGCCCAATAGATACCCATGTGCGAGTTCAAGGTTTTCCTCGACAACGAAGAGGTTTTTGAAGGAGCCGTCTACGCTAAGGCTACAGGAAGTCAAGTCACTGTGGGGGACATATTAGGAACCACTAAAAAGATCGAGAATGTCAAGATAGCAGAGGTTGATGTTACAACCGAGAGATTGGTTTTGGCTAAACTATGATCTTGTTCTGATGTATCGTATGGTGCGCGCTTCGCAGACAAGTTTTCCTACCAATCGCCACAGTACCAGCGCGGAGCGTAGTCACCCTTATATATCATGCCGGGAACTCTTCAGCAAAACTCTGAGTCGCTGCGGAATATGAGGTTTAGTGTTTGAGTGAGACAAGAACCACAAAGATGCCAGACTGCAATTGGTGCGGACGAGTGATAGTCCCGGGCGAGTCTAGTGTCAACTTCGGATGCCCAAGCTGTGGCGACGTCATCATCTGGCGCTGCGAGAAATGCAGACTATTTGGCAGAGACTACAAATGTCCGAAGTGTGGAAGCATAGGGCCCTAGAGAGAGAACCAGCATGGCAAAGGTCTTAGCCGCCATCAAGATATTCCCCTCTGACGTATCAAAAGACCTCTCACAGCTGAAAGATCAAATACAGAGGAATCTTCCCAAAGACGTCTCAGTACTAAGGTTTCAAGAAGAGCCTATAGCTTTCGGACTTGTTGCTTTGATAGCGACCTTATCCATGCCTGAAGAGATAAGTGGAAAGATGGATGAGATAGAAGACAAACTCAAAGCTACTGAAGGCGTCAGCGAGATACAAGTGATCACTGTAAGCAGAGCCTAGTTGAACCGCGAGTTCATGACCATGCGGATTCACTCTGTTACCTTAAGTAACACTTATAAGGTCAATAAGTATTACCTCAAGTAACAAGGTATACCTTCAATGTATATGCAGATCGAGCCTAAAGCGAAAAAGGCCGAACCTGAAAATGTAATTAGTTACCAAGCCTTCAAAGACTGGGTTGAGACTTCAATACGCGAACCTGAACTGCAATTACTCCAGAAGTATCATGCCGCCAAGGAATTGGCCAAGAACGGACTTCTAGAAGTATATGTGAACGCACCAGTCAGATTTCTTCCAGAAGGCCTAGCAAGGCTCATTGATGTCTGCGGCTCCATCGGCGACAAATTCACCACAAGCCTCTGCGAGGCTGGGACCGGCGAGGAGGTCTCCCTGGAACTGCTTGACCTGTTAAGTCAGGCATCAAATGTGGAATCCATATGGGTCTATCCGCTCTGTGACAGCAGACGTGAAGTCTTCAGGAGAGCAGCCAGACTCCAATCAAAGAAGAAGGTCAAGGTAGAAAGAGGTGCACTTGAGCACCTTGAGGACTTCTTCGAAGGTGCTCTTGAGACCCTAGATCTATTTGAGAGCCAAGCAAGAATGATGATGCTCTTTGC